>JASHQG010000156.1 GCA_030037665.1 Acetobacteraceae bacterium | reverse complement strand
ACAGATTGAGAATCCCAGCCCGCACCGACACGTCGAGCGCCGAGGTCGGCTCGTCGAAGACCACCAGGTCCGGCTCCGTCGCGATTGCGCGGGCGATGCCGATCCGCTGCAACTGCCCCGCGCTCATCTGATGCGGATACGCATGGGTACTCGCCCGATCGAGTCCCACGAGATCGAGCAACTGCTCGACCCGTGCTTGGCGCTCACCGACGCCCATCGACTTAGTCAGCCGGATCGGCTCCAGGATCGCATCGCCGACCCGTTGCCGAGGGTCCATGCTGTCGAACGGATCCTGGAACACCATCTGGATACGCGACCGATACTTCTGGAACTGCGCCATCGGCAAAACAGTGACATCCTGTCCCTTGAAACGGACCGTCCCGTCGGTCGGTTCGATGAGCCGGAGGATACATCGCCCGACGGTGGTCTTGCCGGAGCCGCTTTCTCCGACCAGTGCGACCGCCTCGGCCCGTCCGATCGTGAGGGACACGTTTTGTACGGCGGTCAGCAGCTTGCCACCCTTGACCGGAAAGCGCTTGGTCAGCCCGTCAATCTCCAGCACCGGGTCGGCAATGGAGGCGGCGGCGGGATTGGTGGCCATCGTGGCTTCCGCGGCCAGATCCGGGTCACGCGATGCCGCTGCCGCCCGCAGCAACTGCCGGCTATAGGCTTCACGCGGTGCTGCAAAGAACCCTCGCACCGGCGCATCCTCGATCACGCGGCCGCCCCGCATGACGAGCACCCGCTCGCAGTAATGCGCGACGATGGCAAGGTCGCGGCTCACCACGATCAGTCCGGAGCGGAGCGTGTGCACCGTGTCGCGCAACAGGTCGAGGATCTGCGCAGAGATGGTAACATCCAGGCCACTGGTCGGCTCATCCACCATCAGCAGGCGCGGCGCGTGGGCGATGGCGAGCGCTAGGATCACGCGCTGGCACATGCCCCCTGACAATTCGTGTGGATAGGCCTGCAGCCTGCTCACCGGGTCCGGGATGCCGACCGAACGCAGCAACTCGGCAGCACGCGCTAGCGCCTGCTCGGGTCGCTGCGGCCGGTGGGCGCGAAGGACATTGCTGATCTGCCGGCCGATCGGCAGGATCGGATTGAGATGCTGACGTGGGTTTGCGAGCGCCAGACCGAGTTCCTTACCGCGGATCGCAGCAAGCTCCCGCTCGCGGAGCCCTATCAGTTCGCGGCCCTGCAAACGCACGTGGCCGGCGGTGACCCGCCATGGTGATTGCAGGAGGCCCATGATCGTGGTCAGCAATACCGATTTGCCGCTGCCAGACTCGCCCACGATGCCAACCGTCTCGCCATCATGGACGTCGAAGCCAATGCCTTCCAGCACCTTGCGCGTGCCGCGGTCGCCCCGGAACTCGACGCTCAGATTGGCGACCTCGAGCAATGCCGGCACCGCTCACCTCCGGTTGGTGGGATCAAGAAAAATCCGGAGGTTGTCGCCGAACAGCGAAAATGCCAACACAGTGACGGCGAGGCATAAGCCGGGGAACAACGCGGTCCACCATTGCCCGGTGATCATGTTCTGCGCGCCCACCTGGATCATCAGGCCCAGTTCGGGCGTGGGCGGTGGCACGCCCGCGCCGACGAAGCTGAGGCCGGCGGTGAGTAGGATCGAAAAGCCGACAGTGGTGGAGAAATGCACCATTGCGGGCGCCAACGCATTCGGCATCACGTGGAAGAAGGCCGCACGTAGCGGCGAGTTGCCGGCGCAGATCGCCGCTTCCACGAAGGTTTTCGACCGCACCTGCAACACCGCGCCGCGGGTGAGCCGCAGGAAGAACGGGATGTTCAGGAAGGCAAGCGCGATGATGACGTTCTTCGCGGACGGTCGGCTCAACCCGACAAGTGCCAGCGCAAACACGAACATCGGGAACGCCTGGACGACGTCGGCGATCCGCATGATTAGCGCGCTCGCGATGCGGCCCGCGCGTTCGCCCTGCTGAAAAAAGCCCGAGACCACGCCGAGCGCGACACCGCAGGCGAACGCGATCACCGTCGAGACGAGTGCGATCGTAAGGTCGATCCTGGGCGTCGCGAGCACGCGCGAGAAGATGTCCATCCCCGAAACGTCAGTGCCGAACCAATGGGTGCCGTTCGGCGGGATCAGGCTGTTGCCGGCCGGCGCCTGGGTGGGGTAAGGCGCAATGGCAGGTCCGACCGCGGCGAGGCAAAGATCGACGACGATCACACACAGGCCAAACATCATCGCTGGCCGCCGCCGAGCGAACCGCCAAAGCTCGCTATCTGACCAACTGCGCATGTCAGACGCTGATCCGTGGATCGAGCAGGTAGTAGAGAATGTCGACGACCAGGAACACTATCGTGGTGAAGACAGCAGTCACCAGCACCACTGCCTGCAGCGGCGCGTAGTCGGAATTGATGACGGATTCCACGGCATATTGCCCCAGCCCGCCCCAGGCGAAGATGGTCTCCACCAGAACGGCCCCGCCGAGCAGAAACCAGAACTCGATCCCGGTCACGGTGATCACTGGCGGCATCGCGTTGCGCAGCGCGTAGCGAATCTGCACCCAGCGCGAGAGCCCGCTGGCGCGGGCCTGCAGCACGAAACCCGAATACAGCATCTCCTCCATGGCGGAACGCGCGGTCTTGAGGACAAGCGGCATGTAAACCAGAACCAGCGTCGCCAATGGCAGCACAAGCTGGCCGCAAGCGGACCAGAACGCCGGCCCGTTGCCGGTCAGCAGCGCATCGACCACATAGGCGCCGGTAACATGGTCAGGCGACGAGACCGCGAAGTCGAGTTGTCCCACCGGCGCCGGCGCCCAGCCAAGGAAATAGAAGAAGATAAGGATCAGCAGCAGCCCGATCCAGAAATCTGGCAGCGAACCCGCAAGCATGCCGTAGAAGAGCACGAGGCGCTCCAGCGCACCGCCACGGCTCATCGCCACCGCGACGCCGAGGGGTATGCCGATCACCACCGAGAAGAATACCGCGCCGACGACGAGTTCGAGGGTGGCCGGCAGCCGCTCGCGAATGTCGGTCAGCACCGGCTGCGAGGTGCGCCACGATGTGCCGAAATCGCCCTTGCTAAGCCGTCCGATATAACGCACGTATTGCGTAATGATCGGCTGGTCGAGACCCAGGCTGCGACGCACCTCCTGCACCCGCTGCGGCGAGGCGTAGGGCCCCGCCAGCATGTAGCTCGGATCACCTGGCAGAAGTCGTATGAGGAAAAACACGATCACCGAAACCGCGAACAGTTGCGGAATGGTGAACAGCAGCCGCTTGCCGGCGAACAGTACGAAGCGTCGCATCGTGGTGGGTCGGGGCTTGCCGAAGTTACCGCCGGATCAGGTCTTGTACAGCCATTCGAAATGGACGTTG
>JASHQG010000021.1 GCA_030037665.1 Acetobacteraceae bacterium | reverse complement strand
ACTGACGCCGCCCGGAGCATTCTGCTGCCGACGCTGCTCGGCGCTGCTGCGGTGGTTGCGGTCAACGGGCTGCAGCGGGCAGACGATGGCCCCGTCGGCTTCGCCGCGGCCGGCTGGGTCCGATCGCCCGACGCGCTGGCTGCGTTGAACTGGATCGCGCTGATCCTCTGCCTGGCGCCCCTCGCTGGATTGGCGCCCGTCCATCGCTCGCTCAGCGGTGCCGGTGAAGCCACCGAACCGGCCGGCAGCGCTTTGCTCGAGGGTGCAGGGACACCGCTCGCGTTCTATGCCCTGTTGCGGGTTCCATCTGCCCTCACCGGCCGCCCGCTGCCCGCGTGGTGCGGCGTGGCTCTGCTGCTGCCCGGCGTCGCCGCGGTGCTGATCGGCGGCATCCGGGCGACGCGGAAGGACACGCTGGGCGACATACTCACCGCCGGCACCGCGCGCCATGCCGGGATCACAGCGACTGCGCTCGGTCTCGCGGTCGTCGGCCGGACGCTCGATCTGCCGCAAGTGTCTGTGCTCGCGCTTGCTGCCGTTCTGGTGGCTGCCGCCGTCCAGGCCGTCTGCGGCACGCTTGGCGCACTGTGTGCCCGCGCCATTCATCACGGTGCCGCAACCAAGCATCTCACCCGTCTCGGCGGCATGATCCACACAATGCCGGTCTGCGCGGGCTGCCTGCTGGTCGGGTTGTTCGGACTCGCGGCGGTGCCGCCCGGGCCTGGCTTTGCCCTCTTCTGGCTGGTGTTCCAGGCGCTTCTGGCGGAGATTCAGGCCGCCAGCCCGGCGTTGCAGGCGGTCCTGCTGATCGCGGCCTCGTCCCTTGCGCTCGGTGCGGCGCTGTCGGTCGTGGCCCTGGTGCGGTTGATCGGCGTGGTTTGCCTCGGCCGCCCGCGCACGCCGCGCGCCGCCGCGGCGAAGCCGCTGGCACGCCCGGCGACCACGCCCCTGCTGTGCCTCGCCGGCGCATCCATCGCCCTCGGCACATTCGTCGGCCCCCTGTTGCGGTTGCTTGTGAATCCGGCAATTCACGAAGTCCTCGGCGCAAGCCTTGGCCCGCGGGCAGGCCTCCTTGGCGTTGTGGTCGCGCCCGGTGGCCGCGGCTACGCCGCCCTACCAGTGAGTGTATTGCTGGCGCTCAGCTGGGGAGCCGCCGTCCGGCTGCGACGGCGTCTGCGGCCGGCCGATCGTTGTGCGGGTCCGGCCTGGGAAGGCGGATTTGCCGCGTCGGCACCCTGGCTGCCCTTCGGCGACCCGCAGATGCAGACGTCCGGCGCGGGCTTCACGCCTCTTCCGGAGGAACTGCCGTCGCCGGTCCCCGCAATTCGATGGCCGACATTCCCGCGGGTCCTCGGCATGGCGGTGGCTGTCGTGATCCTGGCAGTGCTGCTGGCCATCGTTCGACTGATGCCACAATGACTGTGCTGCTGGCCGCCGTTGCCCAGGTGTTGCACTGCGGGCTGGTGCTTCTCGCAGCACCGACCGCGGGCGGTCTCATGCGCTGGATCGAAGCGCGCCTGGCCGGCCGTTCCGGGCCACCGCTCCTGCAGCCATGGCACGAGCTGATACGGCTGGCGCGCAAACAGCCCACGGCGGCGGAGAATGCGTCTGCTTTGTTCGACGCCGCACCGCCCACCGTCCTCGCGGCAACGGCGCTCGCGGTCTCCCTGGTGCCGTCGTTTTCCACCGGAATGCTGTTTGCAGGCATGGCCGACCTTCTGCTCCTGGCCGGCCTTATCGCGCTGCCACGCGCATCGCTTGCACTGGCCGCGCTCGATGCGGGCACCGCGCGCGGTGGCCTGGCAGCCGCCCACGCGATGTCACTCACGTGCTTTGTTGATCCGGCGGTGTTTTTGGCCATCCTCGCGCTCGGCATTCTCGGCGGCACGACACATCTTGACCTGCTGGTTGGCTTGCAGCGCGTCGGTATGCTGCAGCCCTCGAGTGCGTGTGCGCTCGCGGCCGTCTCGTTGAGTGCGGTTACCGTTGCATCGGTAGACTTGTCGGACCTGCTCACCGAGTTCAGCGGTGTTGACCTCGCCATCGTCTCACTCGCCGAAGATCTGCGACTGCTGTTCTGGCTGAACCTGATCGGCGCAGTGTTTCTCCCCATCGGCATGGCAAGCGCTGCGGCAGGGCCGGTGGCCTGGATCGCGGGCTTGCTGGCCTGGGCGCTGAAACTTGTTGTGCTGATCACGGCATTGGCGATGTTCCGCCATGCGATCGGGCATCGCCCATGCGGGTCGGTGCTGCTCGGTGCGACGTGCGTCTTTGGATTGCTGGCGATGGTACTTGCCCTCGCCGGTTCGGCGGCGGTGTGAGCATGCACGGTCAATGGGTGGAGGGACTGGCGGTCACCCTCTCGTTCGCGGTGCTCATCACCGCCCGGACGGAAACCGCAGCACGGCTCTCTGCCCTGCAAGCCGCGGTTGTAAGCCTCGTCGTCGCCCGTCAATTTCCCTCTCTTGCGGTCATGCCGCTGGCCTTGGCCGCAGCGATCCTGCTGCTGGGCCGATATTGTCCGGCTCACGCCGATCGTGTTCGGCCCGCGTCTTTATGTGTTGGCAGCACATTTGCGCTGCTCGCATTGACGTTTCCCGGCGAACATCTTGCTCTGGCCGTCGTTATTCTCGGCGCTACGATCACAGCGACCCGCCGCTCTGCGGCCATGCAAATTCTCGGTCTGGTCTCGCTCCAGAACGGGATCATCCTGGCGGCAACGAACGGTCCGGTTGCTGCCATCGGTACGGCGATTGCGATGTTGCCAATCGTTCCGTCT
>JASHQG010000155.1 GCA_030037665.1 Acetobacteraceae bacterium | reverse complement strand
CGAGACGAAGGAAATCCTGGGTGCGTCGTTTCTAGGCACCAGTGGTGACGAGGTGATCCACTGTGTGCTCGACACGATGTACGCCAAGGCACCCTACACTGTGCTCAGGCGCGCCATGCACATCCACCCAACGGTCGCAGAGTTCATCCCTACGATTTTGGACGACCTCGCGCCGCTTCCGGAACTGGCAACAGGATAGTCGGGTGCGTTAGCGTATGCTCGGCACAACGCTGCTGGTTTGAACGTAAGTGGTGCCCTTAACTCGCAAAATAGCGGGGGACGCGTGAGGTTGCTTCGTCGGCCGTGGATAGGGGTCGTGCTAGCGGGTATAATCGTTGCACTGCCGGCTTTTGCTACGCCAATGCCGTCTGGTGATGCGGAAAGCTCGAGCAAGGCACTGGACAAAGCGGATATTCGGACAGCACCGCACGACTGGCGGACCGATCAGCCGGTTATCGCTCATCATGCGATGGTTTCCTCGGACCAGCGCCGTTCAACCGATGTCGGCGTGCAAATCCTGAAGGAAGGCGGCAATGCGATCGATGCCGCAGTGGCCATCGGATATGCTCAAGCGGTGGTCAACCCGTGCTGCGGCAATATCGGCGGCGGCGGTTTCATGGTCATTCACCTCGCCTCGGGCAGGAATCTGTTCCTCGATTTTCGCGAGAAGGCGCCGCTTGCGGCGACGGCAGCCCTATTTCTAGACAAGGCGGGCAACGTCGTGCCCGGGCGGTCGACACGCACCTATCTGGGCGTCGGCATACCAGGTACGGTGATGGGCTTGAACGAAGCACTCGCCAAGTATGGCACCATGCCGCTGACGAAAGTGATCGCGCCGGCGATCGAGTTGGCCGCGCACGGCTATGTGCTGACGCCCGGCGACGTCAAGATCATGGGCATCCGGACCAGCGTTTTCGCCGCCGAGCCCAATGTCGCGGCGATCTTTCTCAACCACGGCCAGGCGTGGAGGGCCGGAGAGCGGCTGGTGCAGACCGATCTTGCGAACACGCTGCAGGCGATCGCCACGGGTGGCAGTCGCGCGTTTTATCATGGTCCGATCGCTCAGAAGCTGGTGGCTGCGAGCCAAGCGAATGGCGGCCTGTTCACGATGAAGGACTTCGCCCTCTACACCGTCAACTGGGACCAGCCGGTGATGTGCCGCTATCGCGGTCACACGATCGTCGGAGCGCCGCCGCCCAGTTCGGGTGGTACTACGGTCTGCGAGATTCTCGAGACGCTCGAAGGCTACCCACTGGGCCGATACGGCTACGGTTCGCCTGAGGCGACGCATGATATCATCGAGGCCGAACGCCTTGCCTTCGCCGATCGCAACGCAAACCTCGGCGATCCGGCGTTCGTTCGCAATCCGGTCGCGTGGCTGATCTCGGCAGCGCATGCCGCGAGCCTGCGCGCCTCGATCCTGCCGGACAAGGCAACGCCCTCATCGACGATCAAAGGCGCGGCGAACGCCACCGAAGGTTCTGACACCACGCACTATTCTGTGGTCGACGCTGAGGGCAACGCGGTCGCCGTCACCTACACGCTCAACTATCTGTTCGGCGTCGGCAAGATTGCCGGTGACACTGGCTTCTTCCTCAACAACGAGATGGACGATTTCACGTCGAAGCCAGGCGCGCCCAACAGCTTCGGGCTGGTGCAGGGCATCGCCAACGTGGTCGGGCCCGGTAAGCGGCCGTTGTCATCGATGTCGCCAACCATCGTCCTTGGCCCCGACCACAGGGTGTTCATGGTGACCGGCAGCCCCGGGGGCCCCACGATCATCACAACCGTCCTGCAGACGATCATAGACGTGATCGACTATGGCATGGCTATGCAGCAGGCGGTCGACGCGCCGCGCTTCCACCACCAGTGGCTGCCCGACATTGTGATGGTCGAGCCCGGCTACATGACGCCGAAGACACAGGCGAAGCTGGAGCTGATGGGTTATACGTTCCATCAGGTCCCGGCGATCGGCGCCGACGAGGCCATCCTGGCGAAAGACGGCGTGCTGCAGGGCGCCAACGACCGCCGTCGGCCGGCCGGACTTGCCGCGGGATATTGATCCGCCCGTACACGGGCATGGCACCATGCCTGATCGCGTTCACCCGCGCAGACCACATCGGATCAGTGAGGCCGCTGACAATGGCGGCGGTACGGTCCGTCCACCATCGTCCGCGGCGATGTGCCGCGGACTGCGGTGGGTGTGTGCGACGTCGGAGGGGCTCACGTTGGCGCTGCAGGCGGCGTTGCAGCCGGACGTGCCGGGCGAAATGCGCCAATCATGTCACCACGAATGCGACAGGGCGCGACGGGCGTGAGCCCGTCGCGCCTCTGCCGGAAATATTCTGCCTACGCGGCCTTGGTGTGTGCGACGCCGTTCTCTTCCAGCAGGGTCTCCAGCTCGCCCGACTGGAACATCTCCATGATGATGTCGCAGCCGCCGACGAACTGGCCCTTCACGTAAAGCTGGGGAATGGTCGGCCACTGCGAGAATTCTTTGATGCCCTCGCGCAACTCCATGTCCTCGAGCACGTTGGCGGACTGGAACGGCACCTGAAGGTGCGAGAGGATTTGCACCACACGGGCGGAGAACCCGCACTGCGGGAACATCGGGGTCCCCTTCATGTAGAGCATCACCGGGTTCTGCTCGATTTCGCCCTGGATGCGGTCGATCACATCAGCCATTGGACTCTAGCTCCTGTTATTCGGGTGCAGATGTCTGCAACGCGAGGGCGTGCAGCTCGCCCCCCATGCGGCCGCGCAGAGCCGCGTAGATTATCTGATGCTGCCGGACCCGCGGCACGCCGCGGAAAGTTTCGGAGACGACCGTCGCGGCGTAGTGGTCGCCATCGCCGGCGAGATCCTCCACGGTTACGCGCGCATCGGGGAGCGCTGCCTTGATCAGGGCCTCAATTTCGCTCGCCGCCATCGCCATGCCAGTCGGTCCCCTCAGCCGGTGCCATCCATCCACAACGGAAAGAAGCGCTCGTGAGTCGCGCGCAATGCCGCAACGGATATTGTGCCGCCGTCCGGCAGTGTCAAATCCCGCCCGCCCGATGTCGCAATGCGCATGGCGGTAATGCCAGCGGATTCGGCAGCACGGCAGAAGGCGTTGGCGTCGGCCACGGCAACCAGGTAGCGCCCCTGGTCCTCGCCGAACCAGAAAGCGTGGCCAGGGACGTCGCGGGGATGCGTGAACAGTCGGGCGCCGACCCCGCTCGCCATGGCCATTTCCGCGAGCGCGACCAGGACGCCGCCGTCCGACACATCGTGGCAGGCGCGCACTGTCCCGTCGAGGACACGCGCGCGGACCCAATCGCCGTTGGCGCGTTCGGCGGCAAAATCGACCGGCGGGGGAGCACCTTCCTCCCTGCCGGCAAGTTCGCGCAACCAGAGCGACTGGCCGAGCCAGCCTTTCGTTGCGCCGATCAGCACCACATCGAGCCACGGCGGCAGAGCGAGACCGATCGCCTTCGTCGCGTCGTCTAACACGCCGAGGCCGCCGATCGCGGGTGTGGGCAGCACCGCATGGCCCTCAGTCTCGTTGTAGAGGCTGACGTTGCCGGAGACGACCGGGAAGTCGAGTGCCTCACAGGCCGCCGCCATGCCACGGATTGCTGCAGCGAACTGACCCATGATTTCCGGCTTTTCCGGGTTGCCGAAGTTCATGTTGTCGGTCAGCGCCAGCGGACGTGCGCCGACAGCAGTGATGTTGCGCCAGGCCTCGGCGACAGCCTGTTTCGCGCCCTCCTCCGGATCGGCGGCGCAATAGCGCGGCGTGCAATCGGTGGTCAGCGCGAGCGCCGAGTCCTGCCCCTCCAGCTTAACCACCGCGGCATCGGCCGCGCCTGGGCGTTTGACCGTCAGACCGCCAACCGTGGAATCATACTGGTCCCAGACCCATGCGCGCGAGCAGAGGTCGGGGCAGCCGACCAGCTTCTCGAGCGCGGCGGCCAGCCCGAAACGGTCTTCCATGCGGTTTGGGTTCAGCGTCTCGAGCTTCGGTGGTTCGATGGTATCGCGGTGATAGAGCGGCGCCTGAGCGTTGAGCGGGGCCAGCGGGATGTCGGCCTCGATCTGGCCGCGATGGCGGACAACGATGCGGCCCGTGTCGGTGAGGTGCCCGATGACAGCGAAATCCAGTTCCCATTTCTCGAAGATCGCGCGCGCCGCGTCCTCGCGCTCCGGGCGCAGCACGATGAGCATGCGTTCCTGGGACTCCGAAAGCATGAACTCGTAGGCACTCATGCCGGATTCGCGCGCGGGCACCTTGTCGAGATCGAGCTCGATGCCCACGCCGCCTTTGCCCGCCATCTCCACCGACGAGCTGGTGAGGCCCGCGGCGCCCATGTCCTGGATGGCGACGATCGCGTCCGTCGCCATCAGCTCCAGGCAGGCCTCGATGAGCAGTTTCTCAGTGAATGGGTCACCGACCTGGACGGTTGGCCGCTTCTCCTCGGAATCCGCAGCGAATTCGGCCGAGGCCATGGTGGCACCGTGGATGCCATCGCGCCCGGTTTTGCTGCCGACATAGACAACCGGGTTGCCGATGCCGGCGGCCGCGGAGAGAAAAATACGGTCAGCGGAGGCCACCCCCACGGTCATCGCATTGACCAGCGGGTTGCCATCATAGGCAGGATGGAAGTTGATCTCGCCGCCAACCGTTGGCACGCCGACGCAGTTGCCATAGCCGCCGATGCCACGCACCACGCCATCGACAATCGCTTTTGTGCGCGGGTTGTCGGGCGAGCCGAAGCGCAGCGCGTTCAGGTTGGCGATAGGGCGCGCGCCCATCGTGAACACGTCGCGCAATATGCCGCCAACACCGGTCGCCGCGCCCTGATAGGGCTCGATGAAGCTTGGGTGGTTGTGCGACTCCATCTTGAAGATGGCGGCCAGCCCGTTGCCGATATCAACCACCCCGGCATTCTCGCCCGGGCCGTGGATCACCCATGGACGCCTCGTAGGCAACTGCCGCAGCCAAACGCGGGAGGATTTGTAGCTGCAGTGTTCCGACCACATCACGGAGAACACACCGAGTTCCGTCAGGGTCGGCGTGCGGCCCATGATCTCCAGGACCTTGGCGTATTCATCGGCGGAGAGGCCAAAATCACGGGCGAGGGCCTGGTTGGCCATTGGCGGCGTCGCGACGTCGGTCATGCGAGAGTGCGCGTGTTGGCGCAGCCGAGATATCGAGCTGGTCGGACTGTTCGCTGCAGCATCATTGGGCGCTACGCCGCTGCCAGCGCATCGAACAGAGGCTTGCCATCGGTACCGCCCATCAGCGGATCGACCAAATCCTCCGGGTGCGGCATCAACCCCATCACCCGCAGGTTCGGCGAGAGAATACCGGCGATGCTGCGCGCGCTACCGTTGCGGTTCGCCTCCGGCGTGATCTCCCCCGCCGGGGTGGTGTAGCGCAGCGCCACCAGGCCTTCCCCTTCCAACCGGTCCAGCGTCGCGTCGTCGGCGAAATAGTTGCCGTCGCCGTGCGCCATCACCGCGCGGAATACCTGGCCACGCAGATAGTGACTGGTGAACGCCGTGTCAGTTCGCTCGACACGCACGTTGCAATCGCGCGCCAGGAAGCGCAGCCGCGCGTTGCGCAGCAATGCGCCGGGGAGAAGCTGCGCCTCGGTCAGAATCTGGAAGCCGTTGCAGACGCCCAGGACATAGCCGCCGCGTTCGGCGTGCGCGCGGATGGCCGGCATCACTGGTGAATGTGCCGCCATGGCGCCGCAGCGGAGGTAGTCGCCGAAGCTGAATCCGCCGGGAATGACGATCAGGTCGAGGCCCGAAAGGTCGGATTCCTTGTGCCAGATTATCCGCGGGGTCGTGCCTGAGCGCTCCAGCGCGATGGCCATGTCGCGCTCCCGGTTGATGCCGGGGAAGATGACGATGCCGGTTTTCATGGCTGCCCCATCGCCGCGTGTTGTCAGATGCGGGTTCTTGCCATGCATGCCGTCAGCCCGCCAGTCCGAACCCACGAGTCGCCCGGTCGGCGCATCGCGGTGGGCTCTCTGTGCCACACGACCTGCGTTCGCTCGTTTCGACTACACCCACGACGCTGTCGTGCCCCGAGTTGTCTCGTTGCGCTGGAGGACTACCCGTCCACTGCCACCCGGAAGCTCTCGATCACGGTATTCGCCAGCAGCCTGCGCGCCATCTCTTCGGCTTCGGTCTGCGCCTTCGCCGGATCTGTCTCGGTCAGCTCCAGTTCGATCACCTTCCCGGCCCGCACGTCGCTGACCCCGGAAAACCCCAACGTGTGCAGAGCGTGCTGGATCGCCTTGCCCTGCGGGTCCAAGACGCCCGCCTTCAGCATGACCGTGACGCGGGCCTTCACTGCATCAGCTCCGGCCCCTTCAGGTCGCGCGTACCGGCTTCCGGCAAGATGCCAAGCCGCTTCGCTACCTCTTGATACGCCTCTTCGACACGGCCCAGGTCGCGGCGGAAGCGGTCCTTGTCCATCTTTTCGTTGGTTTTGCTATCCCACAGCCGGCAGTTGTCCGGACTGATTTCATCAGCCAGGACGATGCGCATTTCGTCGTTTTCCCACAGCCGTCCGAACTCCAGCTTGAAATCGACCAGCGTGATGCCAACGCCCAAGAACAGGCCCATCAGGAAGTCGTTGATCCGGAGCGTCAAGGCGACAACGTCGTCCAGGTCGGCGGTATTGGCCCAGCCAAAGCATGTGATGTGCTCCTCCGACACCATCGGGTCGTTGAGCTGGTCGTTCTTGTAGTAGTACTCGATGATCGAGCGCGGCAGACGGGTCCCTTCCTGGATGCCCAGGCGCTGCGACAGGCTGCCGGCCGCGACGTTCCGCACCACCACTTCCAGCGGGATGATTTCCACCTCACGGATCAGCTGCTCGCGCATGTTGAGACGCCGCACGAAATGCGTCGGGATCCCGATCTCGGCGAGACGCAGCATCAGGTACTCACTGATGCGGTTGTTCAGAACCCCCTTGCCGGTGATGATGCCCTTTTTGGCGCCATTGCCGGCGGTGGCATCGTCTTTGAAATACTGCACCAGGGTGCCAGGCTCCGGCCCCTCGAACAGAACCTTCGCTTTGCCTTCGTAGAGCTGGCGGCGGCGGGCCATCACTGTTCCCCTTGACGTGCCCCGGCCTGGTGGCAGGGATGTTGTGTAGCGCTGCGGCAGAGGCCGGGCGTCACGGAGGATATAGCAACCTGCGGGCCATCCCGCCACGGCACCGGCCGGTCACCCCGGCATCCCGCCAGGGCTGCGCATTTTCCGGGCGAGATCCCGACCGACCCGACGACTTGAGGGTCGTCAGCCACTCACGCCCCTGTCATCGCGTTTCTCTGTCCGCGGTGGATACGCAGAAGGGACTGCCCGGTCTCGCCGGATACCAGCGTTCATTGGTTCGCCACCAAATGATCTCGGCGTTCGCCTGCGCAACGTTTCGATAGGCTCACTCACCTCCGACCGGGGTCGCTTCCGGCCGCGTGACAGGGCGCTGCCCAGCGGCTGCAGATGACACCTTCGGGCCAGCGCCAAGGAGGCGGCCGGAGCCGGTTGAGTGCCACAACGATCGCCGATTGGGCCGACCAATAACCGGCCTGGACCTGTTCCCGGATGGCGTCGAAGGTGGCCTTGCGCGACATCGTTGCGTCAAGGCCCAACCCGGCCTGCCGCGCATCGCGAATCTCGGCCTCGACGCATCGCCGCGTGACGTGTGGCGTGGCGTCAGGTTTCGCCGACCGGAACCATGCGTGCGAAACATTGCGGTTCTGGCGGCGTGGCTACCCGCCCCCAATCTTCGGGATCAACACCACTTCGTTCTCCGGCCCGAACTTCGCCGAATACGCGTCCTGAAAAATCTCTCCGTCGATCGCGACCGCCATGCTTTCCTCGACCTGCTTTCCCAGGCCGGGGAAGCGCTCCTCGAGTTCCGCCACCAAACGCCGGAATGTCGTCGCCGATACTTCGATCTCCGTCTGCCCTCCCGCGAATCGCTGGGCAGCGGAGCCTGAGAGGAGGACTTTCGGCATCTGGCAGCCTCACCCAGGGCACAGAGCAGGCCACCCTCTCCCGCCAACGGCGGGAGAGGGGTCACCTGGTTTATTCCGCGGCCTTGGGCAGTGCCGCCGCATCGAGCGCGGCCCGGACTTTGGGCGGCGACATCGGCAAGTCGTGCAGCCGCAGACCCGTCGCGGCGCAGATCGCGTTGCCGATCGCAGCCATCGGGGGAATGATCGGCACCTCGCCCACGCCGCGTGCACCGAACGGATGCCGCGGGTTCGGCACCTCCACCATCACCGCCTCGATCATCGGCATGTCAGAGGCGACCGGCACGCGATAGTCAAGGAAGCCCGCGTTATCCATCTTGCCGTTCTTGTCGTAGATGTATTCCTCGTTCAGCGCCCAGCCGATACCCTGCGCCGCGCCGCCCTGGATCTGACCTTCGACATAGCTCGGGTGGATCGCCTTCCCCACATCCTGCAAGGCGGTGTAGCGCAGGATCTTCACCCCGCCGGTCTCCGCATCGACCGCGACATCGACGATGTGGCAGCCGAATCCGGGGCCGGCGCCCTGCGCATTGATCGAGACCTCCGACCCGATCGGCCCGCCGGTCCGCCCTGCCTTCAGCGCGATCGCCGCGATGTCCAACGGCTCAAACGCGCCGGCGTTGGAACCGGCCGGATACGCCTTGCCGTCCTTCCACTCGACCGCGTCGACCGGGATTTCCCAGATCTGCGCGGCGCGCTTCTTCAGGTCTTCCACAACGCGCTCGGCAGCCTGCGTCGCCGCCATACCGGTCGCAAAGGTCACGCGCGAGCCGCCGGTCAGGAAGCTGAACCCGATGGACGATGTGTCGGGGATGATCGTGCGCACCTTCTCTGCTGGCACACCGAGCACTTCGGCCACCATCATGCCGATGGATGCCCGTGAGCCGCCGATATCGGGATTGCCCGACGTTGCGACCACTGTGCCGTCTTCGGCGATATGGCAACCAGCCGAGGACTCGCCGCCGATGTTGAACCAGAACCCGCACGCGATGCCGCGCCCGGTCCCCGGCTTCACAGGTGACTTGTAGTGCGGATGATTCTTTGCCGCCTCCAGCGTGGCGAGGAAACCGATGTTCTGGTGTGTCGGCCCGTAATGCGTCTTGGTTCCGTTGCGCGCTCCATTCTGTTCGCGGAGCGCAATCGGATCCGTGCCCAGCTTTCGCGCCAAATCGTCCATTGCGCACTCGACTGCCCAGGACGAGATCGGCGCACCCGGCGCGCGATACGCGGCGACTTTCGGCCGGTTGCTCACCACGTCATAGCCGACCACATCGACGTTCGGGATATCGTACATCGCGAAGCCGCACATGCAGCCGGGGCCGATCGGCGAACCGGCGAAGGCGCCAGCCTGATACTTCAGCACCTGCTGCGCTGCGACGATGGTACCGTCCTTCTTGGCACCGAGCTTGATCGAAACGGTCGCACCGGACGTCGGCCCGGAGGCGCGGAACACTTCGTCCCGCGTCATCTGCATCTTTACTGGCCGGCCACACTTCTTGGACAGTGCGATCGCCACCGGCTCTAAGTACACCAGCGTCTTGCCGCCGAAGCCGCCGCCGATTTCGAGCGGCACTGCGCGGATGTTGGAGATGTCGATCCCCAAGAGCTTGGCGCAGTACGCCCGGACCATGAAATGGCCCTGGCTGGAGCTGTAGATCATCACCTGCCCGTCAGAGTTGTACGAGCAGAGGCAGGCATGCGGCTCGATGTACGCCTGGTGCACCGGCTGTGTGCTGTAGTTGCCCTCAACGACAACCTCAGCGTCCTTGAACCCGGCACCCGCATCGCCCTTCTTGAACACCACCTTCTTCGCAATGTTCGAGGGCTTCTTGGGCGTCGGCTCCACGCCGGCGGTGAACAGATCCTCGTGCAGAACAGGGGCGTTGTCCGCCATCGCGTCCTCGACGTCGATGACGTAAGGGAGCACCTCATATTTCACGTCGATCAGCGCCAATGCGGCGTCGGCGATTGCCGGCGTCGTGGCGGCAACGGCGGCGACGGCGTGGCCTTCGTACAGCGCCTTGTCCCACGCCAGGCAGTTACGCGACAGGTCACGGAAATTCATCGGACCTTCGCCGACAAACGCTTCCTCATCACCGATGTGCGGAAAGTCCTTCGACGTGACCACCGCCTTCACGCCCGGCAACTTCTCTGCCTCGCTGGTATCAATAGACAGGATCTTCGCGTGCGCATGCGGCGAGCGGAGCACCTTGCCCCAGATCATCCCGGCCATCCGCATGTCGGCACCGAACTGGGCGCGGCCGGTAACCTTCTCGACGCCGTCGGGACGGATCGGACGCGTACCGACGACCTTCAAATCGGACGGAACATAGTTCATGCGGCCTTCTCCCCTCGTATCACCGCCGCGGCGTCCATGACGGCGCGGATCACCTTGTCATAGCCGGTGCACCGGCACAGGTTGCCAGCCAGCCAGTAACGTGCTTCCTCCTCAGTCGGATTGGGGTTCTCGTCGAGCAACGCCTTCGATGCGACGATGAGACCTGGGGTGCAGAAGCCGCATTGCAGCGCGGCGTGTTCCAGGAACTTCTGCTGGATCGGATGCAAGTGATCGCCCTGGGCGATGCCCTCGATGGTGGTGACGGTCGTGCCGTCCGCCTCACAGGCAAGCATCAGGCAGGAACACACGAGGTGCCCGTCGACAATGACGCTGCAGGCGCCGCAGTCGCCCGACGCGCATCCTTCCTTGCTGCCGGTGAGGCCGATTTCGTCGCGCAGCGCGTCGAGCAGAGTCTGCTGCGTTTCACAAAGGAATTCAGTGGGCTCGCCGTTGATGACAGCGGCAACGTGATGCTTTGCCATTGATTGCTTATCCCTGATTCTCAATGAGTGGCGCCGTGGGCGACGCCCATGGCGCGGTCGAAGGCGATCGCCGCAACACGGCGCGCCAGCACACCCGCAACCTTGGTTCGGTATTCGATGGTGCCACGCTTGTCATCGATCGGCTTGCACGCGGCCTGTGCGGCGGCGTCCAGCGCTTTCAGCGTGGCATCGTCCAGCTTGTGGCCGATCAGCGTCTTGGCGGCGGGTTCGACCAATAACACGGTCGGCGCCACGGCGCCGAGCGACACGCGCGCGGCGGTGCAGACACCGTTCGCGTCCAAGGTCACGCTGATGCCACAACCGACCACGGCGATGTCCATTTCGGTACGCGGAATGAAGCGGAGATATGCGTCGCCGGACCGGGCCGGGCGTGCCGGCAGCCTGAACTCCAGGATGAACTCGCCTTTCGCGAGATTGGTGCGGCCGGGCGCGGCGGGAACCTGTTCTACCGGCACTTCGCGCCGGCCGTTCGGCCCCACGATGACAGCGGTTGCGCCGGCGGCGTAGAGCGCCGGCACTGAGTCGGCGGCTGGCGAGGCGTTGCACAGGTTGCCCGCCAGCGACGCGCGTCCCTGGATCTGCGTCGAACCGATCAGGTCCATCGCCTCGACGACGCCCGGCCAGGCGGCCTTCAGGTCCGCGTTCGCCTCGATCACCGCGCCGGGTGTGGCTGCGCCAACGACAAAACTGCCGTCGGCATTCTTCTTGATACCGGAAATTCCCGGCAGCTTCTTGGTATCGACGATCAGGTCGGGCTTCAGCCGCCCGGAGCGAAGCTGCACCAAGAGATCGGTCCCGCCTGAAAGGACCTTGGCCAGGCCAGACGCACCGGCCAGTAGTTTGACGGCATCGTCCAGCGATGTCGGCGCGGCATAATTGAGGGTTGGCATCGTCGCTCCCGATTCCTGCATTCGCGTATCCCCACCCGCGAGCGGGTGCGCGCGGGCGGCCTCGGGCAACGTTATTCGATCGACGAAGGTTGGTCGAGTCAGCGCCCGTCGGTAATGCCCGGCCTGGCCCGAGATCTGCGCCCCGATCTCGGGCAAACAGCTCCCGCCAGCGGCAGCGATCCGTTACCTCCCTGGCCCGCCGCGCGCGCCATCACGTTCCGCAACAGCATCGCAGGCGGCCGCGGTGTCATCCCCGTCCGCGGACACCGTCCCACCACGGACAGACACCCGCCATCCGCTGGTAATTTCCGTCGATCACCTGCACAGGCATGCGTTGCCCGTCGGCGGCCGCCTTCAGCCGCATCGCCCGCGCCTGCGCACGTTGCTCGTCGGACAACCACACGCGATCGTGGCCCCAGAGACTCGGGCCGACCGTGACTTCCGACGGTGTCCACGACCCGGGTGTCACCTCTTTGCCGCCCCAGCCGCATTCCAGCATGAACCCGCCCGGCGACTTCAGGTAATATGACGTCACGGCGTCATTCGGATGCCGGCCGAGTGTGGTCGCGATCCGATCCGGCTCGCCCAACGCGATGTCATAGCCTTGTCCGACATCATCGAGCGAGAACAGCTCCACCATCAGATGGTGCAGGTCCTGCCGCCCGGTCTCGATCAATGCCACGCTGTGATGGCGCGGATTGACGTGCAGAAAGAATGCGCGGAACGGGGTCAGAATGTAGTCGCTGATCCCGAAGCCAAGCGTCTCGTGATAGAAGCCCATCAAATCGTCGATGTTCTTCACGTGAAACACCGCGTGACCCATGCCCAACGGCCCGGTGCGGAACCCCGAAATTGACCGGCCCGGCTTGAACGGATCATCCGCGAGGGCGGCACCATAAAACGCCTCCAACCGGTTGCCTGCCGGATCAGCGAAGCTGATCAGTCCGCGGACGCAACGTGCCTCGGCCAGTGCCGATGGCCCACGCCGGACCGTCACACCGGCTGCCTCGAGCCGCGCGCCCAGTGCATCGAGCGCCGCGGCGTCGGCGACTTCCCAGCCGAAATAACGATCACCATCGGCCAGCGAACGATCAACGATCAGCCGCTGCGCGCGGTCGTCCATACGGAATGCGCGTACTGCGTTGCCGCGTTCCACCACCTGCATACCGAGCCAGTTCGTCGCGAAATCCGTCCAGTCCGACAGATCTGACGCGCCGATCCCTACGTAACCGAGTGCCTGCATTTCCATGTCGAACTCCTCTCCGATCAGTCGTGAACCATAATCCGTCGACGGTCAGGAAGCCATCTGTCGCGCCGCCGACCGCTCAGCACCGCGCGCGTTCCGCAGAGCCGGTCTGCCATCCCCCACGCCCCTCAGGAACTACCGGCCCGACCGCAAGCCGCAGCCCGGCACCGGAACTGCCAACACGGACCACACGGTCGCCACAACCGGACATCAGCCGACGCCGACCAGCTACGTCGTGCGGTCACCGAGGCGAGCGGGTGCCGCCATGAAGTGGATCTGCCGGTGATCGCTGTGCAGCACGGCGCCGAATTCGGCAGCCTGCTGGATGCCGGATCCGTGTTGCAGCAAATGGCGCGCGACGCACTGGTGGAGTGGCACGGGTGCCGCGTCGTGGTGACAGCGATGGGCAGGCCTTTCGTGCGAGCCGTGGCCGCCGGCTTCGACACCTACCCGCGCCGCGGCGTGGCACGTCATTCCGTCCTGGTGTGATCTCTGTTCCAGTCGCCGCGCACCTGCCGCGGGGTGGCGGATCGCTCCCTGGCTGCTGGTGGTCGCAGGCCGCTTCCGGTGGCACAATTGCCTGAGAGGTGATGGAGGCAGCGATGAGCGTGGTTGTGCAAACCATTCGCCCGGGCTTTGTGGCCGAGATCGACGGGATCGACATCTCCCGACCGATCGACCCTGCCGACCTGGACGCGCTGTGGCAGGCCTCGGATGAGCACGCGATTTTGGTATTCCATCGCCAGCACCTGACCGACGCACAGCAGATCGCCTTCACGGAGAATTTCGGCCGGCCGGAACGCTACGTTTTCTCCTACAGCAAGCAGGTGAAGCTCAGGCTGCAACGGCCGGAAATGGCGGACGTGTCGAACCTCGACGCGGAAACCGGCCAGCCGCAGACCGGCAATGCACGCCATCGCATGGTCAATCTCGGCAACCGGCTGTGGCACACCGACAGTTCATTTCGCCTGCCGCGCGGGGGATTTTCGTTGCTCCATGCGCACGCGGTGCCGCCGGCAGGACCGCGTGGCGGCGGCGAGACGGAGTTCGCAGACACCTGCGCCGCGTATGAGGCACTGACCCCGGAACGGCAGGCCATGCTGGAAGGACTTCAGGCCGAGCACAGCCTGATGTATTCGCGCGCGTTGCTCGGCTTCACCGACTTCAAGCCGGAGGAACGCGCCGCGCTGCCGCCCGTGGTACAGCCGCTGGTCAACACACATCCACCCACGGGGCGAAAGTCAGTCTACGTTGCGTCGCACGCCTCACACATCACCGGTATGGACATAGCGGACGGGCGGCTGATGCTGATGGAGTTGATTGAGCTCGCGACGCGCGCCGGCACGACGCATCGCCACACCTGGCGGGTTGGCGACCTGGTAATGTGGGACAATCGCCGCTCCTTGCATCGCGGCCTGCCGTTCGATGAACGCTTCCCTCGTGACATGCGACGGGTCACGACATCTGACGGGACGGAGCCGATGCGCGTGCGTCGCGCGGCGTAAGCGCCCCTCACATTGCAAGGCGCGCCTCGCCATGACGACGAGGTAGGGGCAAGCAGCGCGCTGCGGGAACGCGGCACCGTCAGGCGCATGCACAGTGCGTGGGCGATAGAGTGGTCCGCTTCATGCTCGGCATGACCACCTGGTTTGTGGCATTGGGAATCGTCGCACCTTGCTTCCAGGGCCCTTTCTGGCACTGGCGGCCGCTGGCGTTATGCTGGGCCTCTACGCCTTGCCGGGCTCGAAGTTCGAGCCGCGGGGATGCGACCTCGACGAACTTGCGCCGGCGACATCCGCGGCCGGTGTGACAACAGACTGCCGCCGCATGATAGAGCAAAGGCAATGACAGGTTATCCCAACGTGATGCGCGTCGATCATCCGCTGGTGCAGCACAAGCTGACGCTTCTGCGCGATCGCCGCACGCCAACCCCACAGTTCCGCCAGCTCGCCCGTGAAATCAGTCTGCTGCTGGGTTACGAAGTGACCCGTTCGTTTCCGCTCGAGACGGTGGAAATCGATACGCCCCTGGAGCGAACCGAGGCAGCGCGACTGGCCGGTAAGGAACCGTGCTTCGTGTCGATCCTGCGTGCTGGCAATGGCATTCTGGATGGGTTGCTCGATCTGGTGCCGTCGGCGCCTGTCGGGCATATCGGACTGTACCGCGACCATGCCACGCTGCAGCCCGTCGAGTACTATGTGAAGCTGCCCGAGGACGTGCACGACCGCTTGGTCGTGCTCGTCGACCCGATGCTGGCCACCGGCAACTCCGCCTGCGCTGCGCTGGCCCTCCTGAAGAGAGCGGGCGTGAGGCAAATCCGCTTTGTCTGTCTGATCGCCGCACCCGAAGGGCTCACGGTTTTCCAGGCCGCACATCCCGATGTACCCGTGTTCACTGCTGGGATCGACCGGGGACTGGATGAGCATGGCTACATCCATCCCGGTCTTGGCGATGCCGGGGACAGGCTGTACGGCACGAAGTGACGGCCGACGAAGGAGGTGCGCCATGGCCAACGAAACAGTCCGACTTGCCGAATATGCGGCGAAGCTGCGCTTTGACGACATTCCGCCGCACGTGGTGCAGCGCGCGAAGGACTGTATCGCTGACACCGTCGCGGTTATCGTGCTGGGCAACGGCATGCCGTGGAGTCGCATCGTCATCGACTATGCGCAGCGCATTGGTGCAGGTGGGAACTGCCGTATCCTGGGATCGGCTGGCCCGTCAGTCCAGGCGTCGGCAGCAGCATTGGCCAATGGCACGATGGCGCACGCCTTCGAGTCAGACAACCTGACAAGGCCTGGCGTGGGCGTGCATCCGGGCGGCACATTGCTGCCAGCAGCACTTGCGGTCGCGCAAGAACGCGGCAACAGCGGTGTCGACCTGATCGCGGCGGTTGTCGCGGGATACGAGGTCATGTACCGCATTGGCCGCGCGACCAGACACAGCAACGAGCATCACGGGTTTCACGCACCGGGCACCACCGGCCCGTTTGGTGCCGCGGTCGCCGCGTCCCATCTGCTCCGCCTGAATGCGAACGATATGACCAACGCAATCGGCATTGCGGGCTCGCTGGCGGGAGGACTGATG
>JASHQG010000154.1 GCA_030037665.1 Acetobacteraceae bacterium | reverse complement strand
AGCCGCATAAATTGCTGCCTGTCCACCTCGGAATCGAGGTCGAGGACGATGCCGCGCTTGCCGAAATTGTAATGCCAGAAATACAGGCTCCGATTGGGATGCGGCTCGTCATTGTAAAACGGTCCGTAGCTCCGGGTCACTTCCCCGCCCAGCGGTTCGATCTTGATGACATCGGCGCCGAGACCGGCCAGAACCTTCCCGCAATACTCACCAAGTTCGTCTGCGATCTCGATCACGCGAATTCCTGGTAGGAAACCTCCTGCGCTCTGCACTTCATTCGCGGCCACGTTGTCGTTCCCCATCGCTTCTATGCTCATGTAAGGTGTCGGTTCCGCCGCAGATGCGGGTGCCCTGGCACGCCCGGTGGCGGTCGAGTCGCCACCGAATCTACCGACCTCCGGCAACGGTCGGATCCCGTTCAGCACCCGCGACGATCCCCGCGTCGTGCAGGCGACCGACTGCCCCGGAATCAAGCCCGAGCACGTCCAGCAGTACCTCATCGGTATGCTGGCCGAGCAATGGCGCGGGCGTCATCGCCCGGCGCGACTCTCCTTGTGCGCGGATAGGGGTGCCGGCGGCGTGGTGCGAGCCGACGCCGATGGTCTCGATACGCTCCCAGATCGGGTTGGTCAGGCTCACTCGATGATCATTGGCCAGCAGGTCGGTCGTGGTGCGGTACTGACCCCAGCAGACGCGATGCTGATTGAACAAGGCCTCGACCTCGACGAAGCCGCGGGCGGCGCACCAGGGCTCAACGAGCGCAGCGATTGCGTCGCGCCCGTGGTAGCGATCTGCCTCCCGGTCGAAGTCGAGACCGCAGCGCTGCTGCAGTGCCGCTACTTCGGCTTCAATGCTGCAGGCTGCGACCAGCGCTTTCCACTGCCCGGTAGAGATCGCTGCCACCATCACCCGCTTGCCGTCGGCCGTGGCGAAGTCACGCCCGAAGGCGCCGTAGATGTAATTGCCGATGGCAGGACGGGTTTCGCCCAGCAATTCGGCCTCAGCCGCCACGCCGAGATGCGACACCATGCTGAACGCCACATCCGAGAGCGCAATCCGCAGTTCGGCGCCCTTGCCGGTGCGACGACGCCGATCCGCCGCTGAGACGATCGCGAAGGCCGCCTGGAATGCGCAGGCAATATCCCAGGCCGGCAGGACATGGTTCACCGGTGCATCGATCGAGCCTGCGCCGGTCATCGCCGGATAGCCGGCGGCACAATTCACCGTGTAGTCCACCGCGGTGGAGCCGTCCTGATTGCCCTCGATCGTGCAGCTGATGAGGTCAGGGCGACGATCGGCAAGGTCCGAATGGGCGAGCCATTTCGATGCGATATTCGTAAGCAGAACCCCGCCATTTTCCCCATCTGACGTCACCAGCGCCTGCACCAGCTCGCGTCCCGCCGGACGGCGGAGATCGATGGCGATCGAGCGCTTCGCCTTGTTGAGCCCTGTCCAATAGAGGCTGCGGCCGGACGGCATCAGGGGCAGGCGTCCATAGTCGATGCCGCCACCGATCATTTCGACTCGGATCACGTCGGCACCAAACTGAGCGAGCGTAAGGCCGGCGAGCGGTGCCGCGACGAAAGCCGAGCTCTCGATGACGCGTAGGTCGAGGAGTCGCAGATTCATTGGTTCAGCGCCGATTCCAGCAGGGTTTTCGCCACCACCTTGAGGGCCAGCGTCTCCTCGGCGCCTTCAAAGATCGACAGCACGCGCGCATCGGCCCAGTAGCGGCTGACCGGGGTTTCCTCGGCATAGCCCATGCCGCCATGGATCTGCATGGCCTCGCGCGTGACGATCTCCGCCGAGCGACAGGCGAGCAGTTTCACCAGGCTCGCCTCCATGCGTCCCCGCCCGACGTCGAGCTCGCGGCCGATGGCATAGGCGAGATGACGGCATGCCGCGAACCGAGCCGCCTGGGTCGCGATCTTGATGCGAGTGAGCGGAAAGTCGATCAGTCGCGCGTCAAACACACGACGCTCCTTGGCGTAGGAGATCGCGGCGGTAAGTGCGGCACGCATGACGCCGAGCGCGCGCCCAGCGGTTTGGATACGTCCGCCAACCATCCCCGCCATTGTCAGGTAGAAGCCCTTGCCGAGCCCTTCCTCGGCGCCAACGACGTTCGCATCAGGGACGAAGAAATCAACGAAGCTCAGATCGAAGGAATGCATGCCGCGATAGCCCGGGGTTGCAATCGCGCGGCCGCTCAGCGTGCCGCCTCCTTGCTGACGATAGGTGAACTCGTGCCCGTCATAGGAGGGTTTCTCCACCAGCAAGAGGCTGAGGCCGCGATGGCCGAGTGAACGATCCGGATTGGTGCGCGTGACCACCATCAGCACACCGGCTTTGCCGGCAAAGGTACACCAGGTCTTCGCGCCATCGAGCAACCAGCCGCCCTCGGTGCGCGTCCCACGCAGCTTGAGGCTCGCGACATCGGAACCGTGATCAGGCTCGGTGATGGCGATGGCACAGAGCGGCTCGCCGGCAGCAATACGCGGCAGCCAGTGCGCCTTCTGCGCCTCCGTCCCACCGGCCATCAGCGCACGGGCAAGAATTTCCGGGCGGGTAATGAGGCTGCCCGCGGCGGCAAGCGATGCCTCCGAGAGGGCCTCGGTCACCGCGATCATCATTGGCGTGCTACCGCCACCTGCCGGCGCGCTGCCGCCGTAGGCCTCAGGGACCGACAGGCCGAACACGCCCATTTCACGCAGCGGCTGGAGCAAGGTTTCGGGGACCGTGAGGTCCTCGCGATGGATCGATTGAGCGAGCGGTGCCACGACATCGGCTGCGAAGCGGCGAAACGCGGCACGGGCGAGGATCGTTGGTTCGTCGAGGACGGGATCGGCTATTTCGCCGGCGGTTTCTGCAACCGCCGCACCGAGCGCGGCCAGAATGTCGGGCGCGGTCGCGGCTCGGCGCAGCCGGCGCAGACCAGGATCGGCGGCGATGGCGTGCAATGGGCCACTGTCGAGGTCGGTGGCAATGTGGACGCGGTCCAATCGTTCGATCACGGCCGGGATGGCTTCAGTGGTGAACGCGAGGCCGAGCGCTGCATCGAGACCCGAGGTATTACCGCCCATACCCATCACCGTGCGGGCGGCCAGCAAGTCCGCGGCTGCCAGCGCCAGCTCATATTCGATGCCCTGATGCGCATCGAGCAGGGCGGGATCGAGCCGGCCGCCCTGTACGCAGAGCTCCGCCGTGCGACGAACCGCGTTGTCGAATAGGGTTGCGAGCCCGTCGAGCAAGCCGTGGGCAAGCTCTCGCTGTGCGCCATCGCTGTCCGCTGTTCGTAGCTCCACCTCAACAATCGCCATGGACACCCTTCCCCGAACAGGACAGGTTGAATTCGCCATCACGGCCAAAACCGGCGGAGCGCAGAGTACAGTCAAGGAAACCACCCGGCCGAAGGGGTGCGCCTTCGCCGATCGGATCGAAGCGATGATGACGTATGTCTGCACCGCCGAACCGCTGCACGAGGTAAACCAGGTCACCGGGTTTACATCCGCGATTACCAACCTGCGGACAGGCGCGCGTTGCGAGAACCCAGACGCGCTGTTCGCCACCATCCTGGCCGACGCTACTCATCTCGGTGCCGTCTGGGTCATGTGGCGCTAAGCCGCTCGTGCCGCCTGTGCAATCAGCGTCGACGGGCACGTCCTGTTTCCTGAGCGCATGACCTGACGACATCACCCAACCCGCGGTCCCGTTTGTCGGCTACGCCGCCCGATCGCCGTTCGTTGGCACGGTGCCTTCGAAAGCGTACGGATCGAGCGACTCCTGAGCCGCCTTACGGCGTGCGTGCCAGGTTTCCGGGCCGCCATAGTAAGCGAGGCTTCCCGGCTCGGCCGTGCCTTCGCCGTTATAGTAGGAGAGGCAGTCGCGGAAGGCCGCCGTACGGAGGTCGGCCTCACGGCAGTGCTCGGCGTATTCGAGCTCCGGCTCGCGCTTTACATCGACGATGCTGGCGCCCTTTGCGTTGATGGTCCGAAGCATCCAGATCACATAATCTGTGTGACCTTCGATGACATGGGTGAAATTGAACTGTCCCCCGCCACCTTGCGGCCCGGAAAGGATGAATAGGTTAGGGAAGCCTTGGCTGTGCATACCGAGAAAGGTCTTCACCCCGCGCTTGTCCCACTTCTCTCGCAGCGTCTCGCCGTTACGCCCCTTGATCATGTTAAAGCTGCCGGTGCCCATCCACTGGAAGCCGGTCGCGTAGATCAGCACGTCGAGCGGGTATTCAACCCCGTCATGCATCACACCACGCGCGTTGATTTTGCTGACGCCGAGCGGTGCGGTGTCGACGAGATGGACGTGAGGCAAGTTAAAGGTCGGCAGATACTCGTCGTGGAAGGTGGGGCGCTTACAGCCGTAAGGATAGTACGGCTTGAGTGCAGCAGCGGTTTTTGGGTCCTCTACGATCGCGTCCACCCGGGCGCGAATCTGCTCCATGATCCGGAAATTGGTGTTGAGCTGCTTTCCCAGCAGCTCCTCCGGAGTCAGCTCGCGCTCGAATTTCTTGCGAACTTTGAAATCCGCGACCTTTCCCGAAAGAAAGTCGTCATTCGCTTGCAGCGCGCTACGCCCGGACGAAATCCTGGCATAGCGCTCGCGGCGTGCCTTTGCCCATCCCGGCTCTTTCGACCAGGCTTCGATCTCCTCCTGCGTCGTCTCACGCTGATCGCGCACGTCGATTGTGGAAGGTGTGCGCTGGAAGACATACAGCTCCTTTGCCACCTTAGCGATCTCGGGGATCGCCTGTACAGCCGTTGCGCCAGTGCCAATCATCCCGACGCGTTTACCAGTCAGGTCGATATGATAATCCCACCTCGAAGTGTGGAACGACACGCCTTCGAATGTCTCCATTCCGTCAATGCGAGCGAGCTTCGGCGTTGTCAGGACACCGTTCGCCAGGACAACGAAACGGGCACGTATCCTGTCGCCGCGGTCCGTATGCACAGTCCAACGGTGGGACGACTCGTCCCACACTGTCTCCTTCACGGTCGTATGGAAGAGACAACGGTCATAGAAGCCCGAGCGCTCCGCCATCATCTGGCAATATTCGAGAATCTCGAACCCCGAAGCGAACTTCATCGTGGGGAAGTACCCCATCTCCTCAAGGAGGGGCAGATAGCTGTAGGATTCAACGTCGCATGCAATGCCGGGGTAGCGGTTCCAGTACCACGTGCCGCCCACATCGCCGCCCTTCTCACAGAAACGGACGTCGACGAATCCCGCCTGCTTCAGCTTATACCAGAGGATCAGCGCGGCGAATCCGGCGCCGATCACCACGATCCCGCACTCGTCGGCGAGCGCTTCTCGCTCTACCGGCGTCGTCGAATAAACGTCCTCGAGATATTTGGAGAACTTGCCTTCCATCGTGATGTAGTCCGCCGCACCGCGCCGGGCCTCCTTGAACGCGCGGTATTTGGCCTGTTCCTCCGCGTCAAACACCGCGCCTGGCGGCGGGGGCGGCATCGCGGTCAGCGATCTGTCCCCGACCGGCGAATACCCCTTTCCCGCGATCCTTGCCGTCGCCTTAGCGGCGCGCGTGTTGAACGACTTGATCCCGGTCACTCCGTCGACCCGGATCGGCATGATCTCACTCATCGTCACCGCCTCATACGCTAACGGAAGGTCTATCGGCCCATGCCCTACTTCAAGGTAGAATACCAAACCGTTTGGTATCGCGATAGAGCCCCCCGCCGCCCAACCACGCGGGGATCTCGTCGTAGGCGGCCGTCTCATTTGCCCGCGGCAGTCGCGACCAAGGGCGTTGGCAGGTTCATCACGCACGGACGGGAGACCCTTCGCCTGGGTCGACGCCCTGTTGGCGAGGTGTCAAACGTGGGTGGCGTGTGACTGTCGCCTACAAACTGACGCCCACAGCATTGGCGGTGCTCATCTGCGGCCGGAAAGTCGACATAACATCGGCCGACATGTTCTCCGCTCTGCAGCTTTACCTCGATTGACAATCCGCGCGCGGGTGCCACGCGCCCGCCGTGCCAGGACCAGAGCATGCGCGGTGGTTAATAGATCACATTTACGTATCAGATCGAGCCAGCGAGGTGGCATTGGACAGCGAGTACGCTGCCGCTGCCTGCACGTCTTCGCCTTTCGCAAT
>JASHQG010000153.1 GCA_030037665.1 Acetobacteraceae bacterium | reverse complement strand
CGAAACCGCAACCCGGCCCCACATCTCGGCGATCCGGTGGTGGCGCATAACCTCTGGTGTGCCCAACGGGTGATGAACCGCGACATCCACATCCTGCTGCAGGGAGAAACCGGCACCGGCAAGGACACGTTCGCCCGCGCGATCCACAACAGCGGCGAACGACGTGACAAGCCATTCATGGCGCTGAGCTGCGCCGCGATTCCCGAAACGCTGATCGAAAGCGAGTTGTTCGGTTATGAGGCCGGCGCCTTTACCGGAGCGCGTGCCGGCGGCATGCGCGGCAAAGTTGTGGCCGCGCAAGGCGGCACGCTGTTCCTTGACGAAATCGGCGACATGCCTCTGAGCCTGCAGGCACGGCTGCTGCGCCTGCTGGAAGAGAAGGAGGTGATGCCGCTCGGTCGCAGCCGTCCCATCACCGTGGATATTCGCGTGATCAGCGCCACCAACCGTGACCTGACGCGAATGGTCATGGAAGGCAGCTTCCGCAAGGATCTCTACTATCGCCTGAGCGGCCTCGTGCTGACCATGCCGCCGTTGCACGAGCGCCAGGACCTCGCGAAACTCATTGAGG
Source organism: Acetobacteraceae bacterium (assembly GCA_030037665.1). Taxonomy (GTDB): domain Bacteria; phylum Pseudomonadota; class Alphaproteobacteria; order Acetobacterales; family Acetobacteraceae; genus JASHVB01. Next base: position 7,533 of record JASHQG010000153.1, on the reverse strand, counting down.
CCGTGGCCGCCGAGGAGAATGGCGATGCGGCGGTCCAATTCACGCCCGATGCACTTGCGGGGCTGCGTCAATATCGCTGGCCCGGTAATATTCGTGAACTACGCAACATACTGGCAACTGCGATCGCACTTGCCGGCAGCCAGCCGATCGAGCGGCGCCATCTCGGCCCTGCGTTCGGTGGCGTTCAGCCGGCCGAAGCACCGCAATCCGATCCGGCCACGCCACTGGCCGCAGCGGAACGGGAGCGGCTCTTGCTCGAGCTCAAACGCCGCCATTGGAACGCGACCGCCACGGCGGCCGCACTCGGCATCAGCCGTAACACGCTTTACCGCAAACTACGCAAACACGGCGTGCGGGTGACCGCCGACGAACCGGGTGCACCCTGAGGCCCGCAGTCCGTCTGTCATGACGTGGCGTGCAGCGATGGATCGATCCGCTGGCCGGGTTGTGTCATCTCGCTGATCCGCACAAGGAACCGAGCCGCGCATCGTCATCCTGGCGAATGCCCTGAGCGACGCGGCTCGGGTCCCGGCCTGCGCCGCGCCAGAGCGGTGTGCGTTTGATACAAGGGCGATCGGCCGCCACGTCCGCTGCGTGCGCCACGCACCGCCACCGAACCTGCTTACCCGCCCGCGTAGATCAGGTGGTTCCGATCATCCAGGAGCGGCACGCCGTAACTTTCCAGGATCCGCGTTATCTCCGGCTGCTGTTTGGCAATCGCAGCATTCAGCGTGCGCCGCCAGGCATCCTCGCCGTGCCGCACACCCATGACAATGCTGAACATCATCGGCGGTGCGTCGCTCGATTCATGCAGCAGCGGTACAATCTTCAGCTTTCCGCCGGAACGGTTGGCGAAATAGCCGGCGATCGGCCCCCATAGCACACCGATATCGATCCTGCCGTGTTCGAGATCGTCCGCCATGTCGTGCGCCGGCGCGAAGAAGCGCAGATTCACCGAAAGCTGATAAGAATGGACGTGATCGAGCAAGCCATTGTCGGCCAGGATGTTTGCTGGCGGCGTGCCGGCGATGATACCGATCCGCTTACCCTTGAGCCGGGGATCCTCCAGGCGGGTGATGTCGTCGAATCCACTGTGCGGGCGGAACATCAAGGCGTACACAGAGCGATAGTACGCATTCGAATTCGCCACTTCATCGTTGCCCTGCGTGATGCCCATCACGACATCGCAGCGGTAGTCGTTCAGCGTGAGTCTCAGGAAGCCAAAGACCTGTGGTTGCCAGGTGAAGCCGAGCGACTTTCCCAGATCCTTTGCCATCACGGCCGCGATGCGGTTCTCGAAGCCCTCGCCGGCCTGGTTGGAAAACGGCAAATCGTTCGGATCGGCGCAGACGCGAAACACGTGCGGATCGACCAGCTCCGCGCCGATACCGAGGCCCGGCGCCTGCGCGGTAGCCGGACCGGACAATCCCATCGCCAGCCCAAGCGTCGCCAGATAAGTGGATACCCGGCCCCTCACTGCGGGATCCCAAGGCATTTATACGATGCCTCGTCGAATCCCTTCGGTTCAGGCGCGGTTTTTGCGGGGCGGCCACGGCCCACCGCACCGGTCGAACGGGCGCGAAGATAGGTATAGATTTCCTGGATAAAGCACATCACGTTCTTGTCGTCCGCGAACGATGGCATGACCAGCTGTTGCGCCGTGTTCACTGCCTTAATACCGCCTGCCACGGCGGCAATGAATTGCGCGTAGTCGATCTGCGTCAGCGCCTGAGTGAGATCCGGCGCGTAGGACGAACCGGCCCCATCCGGTCCGTGGCAGCGCAGACAGGTATCATTGTAGCGCAGGAAGCCGATAAAGGTACCCCAATCGACCGAGCCATCGGTGCCGATGTGATAAGTTGGTGCGCCATTCTTGTCGGTCCACAGCCCGTTGGTTTGCGTGACGGCTTTCGAGTCGCCCGGTCCCGCGGCACATGCGACACCCCCGCCGGAGAGAGCGAGGACAAAGACAAGCAGGACCCTGCAAAGACGTCGATTCACCGCGTTCGGTTCCCTTTTCTGCGGCAACGGAAAGGCCGGCACCCCACGCGGGGGTGCCGGCCCGCTTCTGCTTACACCGGCAGGCTGGTGCGAATCACGATCCCGGCAGAGCGAACACCGTGAGTTGTCCGCCCAGTGCGGTGTAATTCTTCAGCGCCGCGTAGCCGCCAACCGCACCCAGTCCCGCATGCGGGTCGGTCAGGCCGGCAGCCAGGCCGATGCCGGCCCACCCGCCGACGCCGGACAGCACCGCGACGTACTGCTTGCCGTCGTGCATGTAGGTGATCACGTTGCCGATGATGCCTGATGGCGTCTTGAAGCTGTAGAGAATCTTGCCGGTCTTTGCGTCAACCGCGCGCAGATATCCCTTCAACGTGCCGTAGAACGCGACATTGCCCGCGGTCGCCAGTGCACCGCCCCAGTCGGAGAACTGGTCGTGGATCTGCCATGCCGTCTTGCCGGTCACCGGATCGAAGGCGATGAAGCGCCCCATGTAGCCACCCGGTCCGGGGAACATCGACAAAGTCGCGCCGACAAAGGGCTGGCCCGCCGTGTAGGCGACCGGGTACGGTTCGTAATCCATGCACACATGGTTCGTCGGCACGTAGAACAGATGGGTCTGCGGGTCATAGGCCGCCGGTTGCTGATCCTTCGATCCGAGTGCCGCCGGACAGATGCCCTTGTAGTCCACATTCACGCCTTTCGACCCTGGCGCGAATTCTGCCACGACCGCCGGCCGCCCGTAATTCTTGCTGTCCTTGTTCATGTCGACGCCGGTGGTCCAGTTCACCGCCGGATCATATTTGTGCGCAGCAATCAGCTCACCGGTGGCACGGTTCAGTACGTAGGCGAGGCCGTTGCGGTCGAAATGTACCAGCGCAGGCACGGTTTTGCCGTCGATCGGAAGATCCGCGAGGATCATCTCGTTGACGCCGTCATAGTCCCACTGGTCATGTGGCGTCATCTGATAGACCCACTTGGCCACGCCGGTATCGACATTACGCGCGAAGACGGTCATCGACCACTTGTTATCGCCCGGCCGCTGGTTCGGGTTCCATGTCGACGGATTGCCCGATCCGTAATAGATCAGGTGCAGCTTGGGATCGTACGAGTACCATCCCCAGGTATCACCGCCGCCGATCTTCCACTGATCGCCCTTCCAGGTCTTCAGGCTCGAGTCCTCGCCGATCGGCTTGCCGAGTGATGTCGTATGCGAGTCGACCAGGAGGTCCTTGTCCGGCCCTTCAGAGTAGGCCTTCCAGAGGATATGCCCGTTCGAGGCGTCGAGTGCGGCGACGAAGCCGCGCACACCGAACTCGCCGCCAGAGACGCCGGCGATCACCTTGTTGCCGACCACGATCGGCGCGTCGGTGCCTGTGGCGCCGACCTTAAAGCTGGCCAGCGGGGTCTTCCATTCCGGCTTGCCGGTCTTCGCGTTCAGCGCGACCACCGTGTTATCCGCCTGGTGGAGGAAGATCTTGCCGTGGCCGTACGCAACGCCGCGGTTCACCGTGTCGCAGCACATCACCGGAATCACGTCCGGGTTCTGTGTCGGGGTGTATTGCCACAGGATTCGTGCGTTGTTGTTGAGATCGAGTGCATAGACCGTGTTGGGGAACGGCGTAACCAGGTACATCACGTCGCCGATCACCAGCGGTTGGCCCTCATGCCCACGCAACACGCCGGTCGAGAAGGTCCACGCAACCTGCAGTTGGTTGGCGTTGCTGTCGTTGATCTGATTGAGCGACGAGTAGCGCGTGTTCGCATCGTCCAGGGCAGGCATGGCCCAGTTGTTGGGATTGGCCGCTGCCTTCATCAGCGAGACGCTGGTGTCAGCGCTTGCCGTTCCGGAGCTTGCTGTCTGTGCCCAGGTGGGCCCGCTCAGCAGAGCGCCGGCCGCCAGGGCCAGCGCTGTGCCAACCAACCATCGTGCACTGCGTATCATCCCGATCCTCCCCTTGAGCCGTGGCCGGCTTCTGATCCAAATCACACAAGGCAACGCGCGACGCTGGCACACCACGCGGCCCGTCGGCCGCGCGGCCGACAGTTCCCGCCGCCCGCCGCCGGCGCGCACAGGCCGTGTGCCGTGGGAGCAGGCGATCTGCCATCGGTTACCGCAGCAAAGCCTGTGCCACTGCAGCCGGGACGCGATCGCGCAGGATTATCAATTGGGTGGTGATGGCGGGTCGTCGAGTGTCGCTCCAAAACTGTCACAAAGCGGCGGAGGCGGGAAGACAATGTGTCACGCCAGGGAGACAGCACGGCCGCGTCATGCTCAGAAGCAGCGCATCTCGCCCTCCGCCTCGGCCTCCCGCAGGCGGCGGACGATCTCTTTCGCGGCGTCCGTGTTGAATTCCATCGCGAGAAAGCTCCTCTCCTGCTGCATGCGCAGGACCGTCTCGGCCGCGACGTAATCCTGGTACGGCAGAATCGACGCGACGATGTCGATCGCGCAGGAACACCGGTCCAGCGTTTCCTGCGACTGACCGTTCACCGCCATGCAGCCGAAGACGTAGTCGGCGCGCGCCGATGTCGGATAGTCGTTGCCGGCAGCCGTCGCTGTACTCTCTCCGCTACCGGCGGCGAATGCGGAGAGAGGAAACGCCAATGAAGCGACAATCAGCCAGGTCCGCATCGTGCCCCCCAGTAAATCCCATGCACCGTACGTGGCCGCGTCTGGCACGCAGCCATCAAATCGATGTGAACCCACTGTGCGATGCAGTCTCATTGAGCCCCGCCCTCCCTGCCGGCTTGCTTGCCCTGCCTGTCAAACTGCTCTTCGATGTGCTGAGGACGTGGGGAAGGCTTGTCCAGCGACCGATGCCGCCAGTTTCGCGAGATGCAGTGCGCACACCGCCGGTTCATCGCAGGCGCGCCATGTTTGGCGCGCTTGTCGCGGGTCTCGGCAGCAGCCTCGGGTCGCGTGGTGCCGCCGCGGACCCGACGCCGACGCTGTCCATCGGCTACGTGCACTGGCAGCACCAGGTCGACACAATCTCGCTCGTCTTCCAGCCCGCAGCGGATAATGGCCGCGCCGGGGCCGAGGTGGGCGTTGCCGACAACAACACCACCGGGCGGTTCCTGCAGCAGAACTTCGTGCTGGAAACGGTCGAAGTCTCGACCGGGCAGGATCCTGTGCCGGCGCTCGAGGGCCTCCTCGCCAAGGGCATCCGCCTCGTCGTCACGGATCTGCCGGCCGCCGGCGTGCTGCGGATGGCCGACGCCGGCGCGTCGCACGGGGTCGTCCTGTTCAATGCCGAGGCTCCCGACGACGCGCTGCGCGAACAGCAATGTCGCGCGAACCTGATCCATACGGCGCCGAGTAACGCGATGCTGGCCGATGCGTTGGCGCAGTACCTGATCTGGAAGCGCTGGTCGCGCTGGTTCCTGGTCTCTGGCATGCAGCCGGACGATCTGTTGCTGGCCGAGGCCTATCGCAACGCGGCGAAGGTATTCGGGGCCCGCATTGTGGCCGATCGCCAGTACAAAGGCCGGGCCGGTTCACGCGAAACCGACAGCGGCCTGATCGAGCTGCAACAGCAATTGCCGGTATTCACCCAGAACGCGCCGGACTACGACGTGCTGGTCTGCGCCGACCGGCACGACGTGTTTGCCGGCTACCTGCCGTACCGCACCTGGGACGCACGGCCGGTTGTAGGCTCGGCGGGGCTCATGCCGACGAGCTGGGACCCGAACAGTACCGAGTTCGGCGGCAAGCAGATGCAGGACCGGTTCATGGCGTACGCACACCGGCTGATGACCCCGACCGACATGAACGCCTGGGTTGCGGTGCGAATGATCGGCACCGCCGCGAGCTATGTGCAGTCGCTCGATGTCGACAAGATCATGACCTACATGCGAGGCGACCAGTTCCAGCTTGGCGCATATCGCGGCCTCAGCCTGTCCATCAGAAGCTGGAACGGCCAGGTGCGCCAGGCCATCCTGCTGTCGGATTCCGGGCGCACCGTCGTATCGATGTCGCCGCAGCCGGGATTTCTGCATCAATACACCGTGCTGGACACGCTCGGCACCGATCGGCCGGAATCGGCGTGCAAACTGCCGGCCGCCGGGAAGACCTGAGCCATGCGCCCTTTGCCACTGCTCGTCTCGATCCTGCTGTTCCTGCTGATCGCATCGCCAGCCAATGCTCTTCTCGCCTATGCCTCGAACGAGAAAGACAACACGATCAGCGTCATCGACCTTGCAACGATGAAGGTGGTCAAAACTGTCCCGACCGGTCAGCGCCCCCGTGGCATGGCGCTGACCAGCGACGGCAAGCGCCTGCTCGTGTGCCTCGGCGATTCCAACCGCATTGACATCCTGGATACGACGACCTGGAAGGTGACCGCCTCGATCAACACGCCCGATCCGGAATATGCGGCGCTGCGCCAGCCGGGCGACAACCCGCTCTACGTATCCAACGAGAACAACGCGCTGATCACGGTCTGGAACATCGACACGCAGAAGATGCTGGTGCAGATGCCCACGGGTGTGGAGCCGGAGGGCATGGCGGTGAGCCCGGACGGAGGGCTCGTTGTCAATACCACCGAGACCACCAACATGGCGCAGTTCTTTTCCTATGCGACAGGGAAGAACCTGGCCAACATTCTGGTGCCGCCACGCCCTCGCTGGGCGGCCTTCACCGATCATGGGCGCGAGGTGTGGGTCTCCTCCGAACTTGGAGGCACGGTGACGGTGATCGACACGGCAACGTTCAAGATCCTCGACACGATCCACTTCGACGTTCCCGGTCTGCGCAGCACCTTCATCCAGCCGGTCGGCATCAGTATCACCGCCGACGACAAGTACGCCTTCGTCGCGTTGGGACCAGCGAACCGCATTGCCGTCGTCAGCGTGCCGCAGCGCAAGGTGCTGTCCTACATTTCAACCGGCAAGTCGGTCTACAACGCGACGGTGCAGAAATACCTGCTGGTCGGCCAGCGTCCCTGGCATATGGCGTTCACGCCCGACGGCAAATACCTGCTCACAGCCAACGGCCTGTCGAACGACGTGTCGGTGATCGACGTTTCCGATCTGCGCGTGATCAACACCATTCCGGTCGGCCAGCAGCCATGGATGATCCTGGTATCGCCGCACTGACGCCCGAGGCGAGCCTCGGCGACGCGCTCGAGGTCGAGGCGGTCAGCCATTCCTATGGCGAGCGCCGCGCACTGATCGACGTCAGTCTCAGCGTGCCACGCGCAGGTTTTGCCGCCCTGCTCGGTCTGAACGGCGCCGGGAAGACCACGCTGTTCTCGTTGATCACCCGGTTATTCGACACCCGCCACGGCCGCATCAAAGTGCAGGGCTTCGACGTGTCGCGCCGTCCCAGCGCGGCGCTCGCCGAGCTCGGTGTCGTCTTCCAGGCGCGTACGCTCGATCTGGATATCAGCGTGCGCGAGAACCTGCTGTATCACGGTGCGCTGCATGGCATGCGCCACCGACGCGCGCACGCCCGCGCCGATGCGGTCCTGGACGAGGTCGGCCTGGCTGACCGGGCGCGGGACAAGGCCCGCCGCCTGTCCGGTGGCC
>JASHQG010000152.1 GCA_030037665.1 Acetobacteraceae bacterium | reverse complement strand
CAAACCCCGCCTCCAGGACATCCACGCCCAGTTCGGTCAGCGCCTCCGCCATGCGGATCTTCTCGTTGAGGTTCATCGAGAACCCGGGCGACTGCTCGCCGTCGCGGAGCGTGGTGTCAAAGATGATGATCCGGTTGTCGTCCAGCTTGCCGAAGCTGGGATGTTCGATGCTCATTGTCTCAGATTCCTCAGTACTGTTGACGCGACGTTAGCCTCAGGGGTCCCCCTGAGCGAAGCCGGCGTTCAGCAGCCTGGCGCAGCGCTCAGGGGCGGCTAAGTCGAAGGAGGAGACCGAGGGCGATCGAGGTCGCCAGCACGCGCACGGAGCCGCGCACCAGCGTGCGGGCCGTCCTCAATGCGATGCACGTGCCACAGATCATGGTCGGGATTGTAGCGAAGACCGGCGCCTGGCGCAACTGGCTGGTGCATGAGGAAGGCCGGGGTAAAGCGCCGGCTGTCGTGTTGTCGACGGTGCGAAGAAAAGTGCCAGTTTGTCCGTTGCCGCCGTTAACGAGACGCGCGGGAATTCCCCTTCCGTTTGCGGGATTGGGACGGAAGCGCGCCGCTGAGCGCGCTTACCGGCCGTGGCAGTCCGCGATGTAATAGCGGACGATGTCCGCGGATACCGGCCCCGCAGGCCCCACATAGTAGGCCCGGGTCCCGATTGATCCCGTCCGCAGGTGCGCTTCAGATCGGGGAATTGTTCGCGCAGATAGCGTGACATGTAGCCCTTGAGCACGTTGGCGATCTGCGCCAGTGACCAGCGCGGCGGCGCAGAGACAAAGACATACGCGCGGTCGAGGTCGGTCTCGACGGCTATCCGGGAAAGACCGAGCCGTCAGCAACACTGCCCGATGGGGTGCCTGGGCGCCTCGGCAACGTCGGGGGTCGAAATCCTGCGGCGGTATTGCGGGATGCAGACCAGGTGGTAGCCGGTCTGGTCGTGCGCCCAGCGGGTCTTTCCCGCTTCGCAGGCCGGCACGGTCGTTCCTAGTCCGTTCCGCATTGAATCGGGGTCAATCCAGAGAGTCGACCACGTCAGACGAGGCCTGCCGGCCCGGATGCGCGAAGCGCAGATGGAGGCAGCTCGGGTATGGAACGACGTCAAGGATTTCCACCTCTTCCGCCGCGCGACCATGCGCGATTGGCCGACCCGCGATGAGCTGCGGCAGCTCAACAAGTCCCGGTTGGCGGAGACCGCTGGGCTGCCGCTGGAGCCGCAGATCATCGCCCGCGCGACGGCGCGATGATGAGAAGGCAATGGGGCAGGCTGACCGTTTTGGACCGGTGGTACGTGGCGTTGCGGAACGAACCATTCCGGGCCGCGCGGCAGGCTGGTACGCCGGGCGCTACATGGCGTAAGCATCCGCCTTCTCGTTCCGGTCTTCGTCGCAGCACTCGCGGCGATGCTCCTTGCAGCACTCCTTCGATCGCTTGCCGCAGCATGACTTCCCTTGCTCGTCGCAGCATCCGCAGCAGCAGTCCCAGATAGTGTGCGCGACGACGTCCAGGCAGGTGACCGGCGCGTTCGGGTCGTCGCTATGGATCACCAGCTCGCACGCCCTGGGTTCCTTCTCAATTGCACGATACTGTACCACAACGCTCAGGCACGAGCCCGGTCGCAGCGTTGCCGGGAACGGGTTGTTGATCAGACGGTACGCGTGGTGCTGGCGCCGCAGCGTGACCTCGGAGACGTGCAGTTCGCAGCCGCCAGAGTTGCACAGCGACACGGTACGTTGCTCGCTGGTGCAGCACTTCACACCGCCGAAAATGGTCGTGCCGGTGACACTCAGCTTGCCGGGCGGCGCATCGCCGGAGACGTCGATCCTGTGCGGGCTCGCCGGATCGTTGCTGGTCACTGTCAGAATCGCGGATTTGCTGCCCAGGCTGGTCGGGGCGAACCGGATCGGCAGCGACAGCGCGGCGCCAGGCGCGATAGAGAGCGGATAGGACAGCACCTCCGGCACGACGAAATCGGCCGAGGAGGCGGTGATGTCGGTGATCGACAGCGGGCACTTTCCGCCGTTGCTCAGAACCAGCGGCCGGTCGACGAAGCTCCCAGCACAGCAAGCTCCGAAATCGCCCTTGTCGGCGATCACCAGATCCAGCCGTGGCGTCACCGCGTCGCCGGAGACGGTAATGCTGTGAGGACTGGCCGCATCGTTGCTGAAGATCTTGATTGTGGCGGTCTTCGATCCGGCGCTGACCGGCTGGAAGCGGATCACCACGTCGATCGAACCGCCAACACTGACCAGCAGCGGATAGGCACTGATACTGGGCACCAGGAAGTCCGTCGAGGACGATGTGATGTTGGAGATCGCCAGCAGTCCGAAGCCGCTGTTGTTGATGGTCAGGATCTCATCGACGAACGATGCCACGCAGGCATTGCCGAACCTGCCGCCACTGGCAATGGCAGTGGCGACAATCGGCAGGGACGCCAGCGCCCCCAGCAGCCGGTTGCCCCTGATGCTGCCCCATCCCGTGCACGCGTCCCATCCTTTGATGGAGACGTAGCCGGGCGTGGTGATTTTGGTCGGGGGATTCGGTGGCGGCAGCGTAAAGGTGTCGGAGTTGTTACGGCCGTCGTCGATGTCGTGGAAGATGTCGAAGCCGGGCGTTTCCGCCAGAGCGTAGAGCAGCGGATTGAGGTAGCCGAGATTGGTGCCAAGCGTCGCGTTCAGGATCGCGACCAGCCCGGCGTAAAACGGGGCAGCCTCGCTGGTACCCCACCAGGTTCCGGCAGGATTGCCGAACATGAGTGTGGCATAGCCGTTGGCGTATCCGGCGATATCCGGAATGCCCCGCCCGCGCGTCGTGCCGTTGTTTATCGAGGGCGGTACGTTGGCGCCGGCCTGCCACCACGGCAGCGGAAACACCAAGTGGCCACTGCCATCGGTGACGGTGCTGATGCCGCCGCTGGTGATGCCGTTGTCGTTCCAGGTGATCTCGTCGAATGAATGTCCAGAGATGTCGCCAATAGTCGTACCGCCGACAGCGGTCACCCAGGGATCGATCGCAGGCCACCAGACATGCGCCGCGCCGTCCGGGACGCCGCCCTTGGTGCCGTCGTCCATCGAGCAAACCAGGAAAGTGATGGCGTTGGTGGCGGCGGTGGTGGCCACTTGAAAGGCCAGACTCATGGCTTTGAGCTGGACTGCGCTGAATGACGCTTCGGGAGCATTCCAGCTGATCGAGACGACCGACGGCGTCGGCTCGCCGGCCAGGGGTACCGCGGCGGTCTGGATTGCTTTGACCCAACCGGCCTCGGACCAGGGCGCGAAGTAGACGGCGATGGTCGCACCAACCGCGACTGAAGCGGCGGTGTCGATGTCGAGGATAACCTCGCCGTCGCCACCGTTGGGATGCGCAGCGGTGCCCGGTGCGTTGGGCGCGCCGAGGATCGAGACGGGCGGGTTGAACATCTTGACGTTGGGCAACGGCGGATTGAGCCCGGCCATGAACAGGTCAGCATCCGTCGCATGGCCGGCGGCGTCGGTCACGTAACCACCGCCGAATTCGAATATGCCGATGGTCTGGTGCGCGATCGCCGGCGGGATGGCGGGAAACCCATACAGGCTTGCAATCTGTGGCGGCGTGACCGGGGTGATGGTCACGCCCGGCCCACCGCCGCGAAAGGCCATGCGGCGATTGTCCAGGCCAAACACGGCGGCAACCAGGTTGACGATGTCGTGCGGCAGGTGGATCGGTCCGTCGTGTCCGTGATAGGTCTCGTCCGGCGTTTCGTAGACCCCGAGGCTGACGCCAAAGGCATGATCGATCTGCGCGACTGTACCCGATAGCTCGATCATGCGGCGTGGCAGGCTGATTTCGACGACTGTCAGGCCGCGCGCAGTCGCGAAGGCAGCAACCGCATCAGCATCCGCCCGCGCGGCGCCGTAATCCGCGGCCGATGCATGGTGCGATGCGGCACTGCGCTGCCGGATCGGCAGCTTCGCCCATTGCGTCGTGTCCGGCGGTGGCGGCGCATCCCCGCGCGGCCGCAGCATCACTATGACGCGCAGGATGTCGTCCGGATTGGCGGCGCGGACGCGCCGCGTGCCGGGCAAATGGGAACGCTCACTGCCTTCCAGGCGGACGGGGTTAGCGTTTGAAGGTGGCACTGTTGCCTCCTTTGCAACGTAATACCGGTCGTAAAGGCGACATTAGCCGCGCCTGTCAGCAAGACGGCCATCCGAACTAACAGCCATTCGACAACCGATAAATGTCGGCGACGTATGAGCTATGTCACAGCGGGGCAAATTTGTTGTAGAAAGGCAAGAAGTACACGTTCCGGAGACGGAGCGGATCGCGCGCCGCCGCAGGACTGCCCGAGGCGTGGCCATCTCCCTTCGCACGGCACCATATGCGCCCGGTAGTCCTCTTAGCTGTCGATGTCGTCGTCGTTCTCTAGGTCAGTCTCAATGGCGATCAAGAACTCGAGCGCTTCGCGGACATTGTCGACGTCGGTATCACTTAGGTCGGCAGGGCCGGGGCAGGGCGGTCTGTTATGCCTGATCGTTTCCGGGTTTGTGGTTCCGGGCCGTTACGACCAAAAGGTGGGCGTCAGCCGGCCGTGGCGCCGCGGTGCAGGTTTGTCGCGCTCTCCGCCGCGCGGTTGATACGCGGGCGTCTGCGCTCGAAGCGCACCTTCAGATCGAACCGATGATCAACGACGCCTTGAGCGACATCCAGTGTCGCATCGGCGTTGCGGGTGATAACTTCACTGAGGGACTTATCCTGACAGGCCTCAACCTGATAGGGCTCAGCCTGGCAGGTCAACGCGTCGTGGCGAGGCCCCAGTTTGCCACGGAGAGTCTCATATTTTGCCGCTCTATTGAGACTCTCGCCCGCGAACAGCCTCACCTCGAACGGCAGCAAAACAGACGAACTGGCACGTTTCTCGAAATATTCGGCAGCACGACAAACTCACCCAAACCGTGGATCGGGATAGTCGATCACCTGCACCTCGTCCGTCGTCGTATCCAGCACCGCGCAGCTCAGCAGGCGTCCGTTGCTCGGATCGCGCGCATCACCGGCGGAGCCGGGATTGATCACCAGCACATGTCCCATCCGCCGCACGAGCTGGGCGTGCGTGTGCCCATAGAGCACAAAGTCGGCGTCCGCTTCGGCAAACCGCGCCAGTCGTGCGCTGTGCGGGAACACGTACTCGCCGCGTGGTTCCCAAGGCGTGGAGTGCACCATCATCAGCGTCTTGCCGCCCAACTGCAGAATGCGCCGGTGCGGCTGACCCGCAAGATACGCCATGAGCGATGCATCCAACCCGGCGCGTTCGCGCGCGCGGGCGCCCGCTGGCGAGAAAAACACCTCCTCGTGGTTTCCCTGAATGACCAGCGCACGACGCTCTTTGAGCAGCGCGACAACGCTGTTGGAGAACTGGTATTCATAGATGCAGTCGCCGAGGCACAGCACTTCATCCACGTCGCCCATCGCATCGAACGCCAGTTGCAATCCGGCAGCATTGCTGTGGATGTCGGAGACGATGCCGAGTTTCACGCGGACTTTCCTGCGGTAGAGCGGCGACGCAGCAGGTACCGCTGGTGGCCTTCGAGCACCAGTTCGCCGCGCTGGTTATGCACCGTGCTGCTGAGGCCGATCACGCCCGTGGTGCGGTTCGGGGCAATCTCGTCCACTTCCAACGCTGCATACAGCGTATCGCCTACGAATACGGGCCTCAGAAAGCGGCTCGACTGGTCCAGGAAGCCGATCAGCGAGTCCTCCGTCATGAACGGAAATAGACCGGCACCTGCGGCGGTCTGGATCAGCGTCTGGAAGCCGTGCGCCAGCATGCCCGGCATGCCGTGTGCGCGGCAGTACTCGACGTTGTAGTGCACCGGATGGTTGTCGCCGCTCGCCGCCTGGAAAGCGAGGAACACCGCGCCGGTCATCGTCCGGCTGGGCAAGACGAAGCGTTCGCCGAGCTTGAAGTCTTCGAAATATCGTTGCGCCTGAACAAGGCGATGAGCGGCCGGATCGAACGTGCTCATGGCAGTGCCAGCACTGACAAACAGACGCTCACACCGCACCCACGCTGTGCATGGCGGTGATCTCCGTCTCGCCGTATCCCAGCCCGCGCAGCACCTCATTAGTGTGCTGTCCCAGCGCGGGCACGTCTCCCATCACCGCTTCCTCATCCGTGAATGCGAACGGGGGCAGCAGCGCTCGGATCGGTCCGTTTGGCGTGTCGACCTCACGCCATTTGTCGCGTGCGTCAAACTGCACATGGTGCCAGACGTCAATCGACTGGTTCAGCCGTCCGTTGGCGATGCCCGCCCGGTCCAGCACCGCCACGACGTCCATCGACGTCATCTGCGCGAAATGATCCTCGATCAGCGAGGTCAATTCCTGCCGGTGGTCGCGGCGCGCACTCATCGTCGAGAAACGCGGGTCGGTCGCCACCTCCGGACGATGCAGCACTTTGTCGCAGAACACTTTCCATTCGCGCTCGTTCTGCAGGCCGAAAATGACCTCGCCATCCATAGTGCGGTGCTTGCCGTATGGTGCCAGCAGCGGATGTCCACCCGGATCTCGCGGTTGCGGCGAGTTCGCATAGGCCGCGCGATACACGGGTGCGGTCATCCACTCACCGAGCGCATCGAGCATGGCAATCTTAACGTTCGCCCCTTCACCGGTACGGGAGCGGCGCAGCAGCGCCGACAAGATGCCGGTGAGTGCATACATGCCAGTGGCAATGTCGGCTGCGGATACGCCGACGCGCGATGGAGTCTCTGGCGTGCCGGTGACGCTGATCAGCCCGGATTCCGCCTGGATCAACAGATCGTAGGCTTTCTTCTGCGCCATCGGGCCTGATTCGCCGTAGCCGGAGATGTCGCAGACGACCAGCTTTGGATGCTGCGGCTTCAGGGCTTCGTACGACAGCCCGAGGCGCGACGCCGCGCCGGGCGCCAGATTCTGCAGCAGCACGTCGGCTTCCTCGAGCAAACGCGCGAGGACCTGCTTCGCCTCTGCGTGCTTCAGGTCCAGCGTGATCGATCGCTTGGCGCGGTTGAGCCAGACGAAGTAGCAGGACATCCCGTGCACGAAGCCGTCGTAGGAGCGGGCGAAGTCCCCGTCGTGCGGCCGCTCAATCTTGATCACGTCGGCGCCGAGGTCCGCCAGATGCCGGCTGCAGATCGGCGCCGCCACCGCGTGTTCCAGCGCGATGACGCGCATGCCTTCGAGAGGTCGCACGGTTCCGAGATCCTTGGAGTGTCAGTTCGGGGGCAGGTAAGCGGAGGGAGGAAGCGGTGTCAAAGCAACCTCGTCGGTGGCGGGGCGCGGGCGTCAAGCGGATCAACGCGAGACGGGATCGTATCGGGAGTGAGGGGCCAAGCCGCGACGGAACCGTGCGTTGCGCCCACCACCCCCGCGCCTCACGACGCGCGCTTCCGCGCGCAGCACGCCGAGGGTGTCCTCTGCCTTGATCTTCCTCCCATCACAGTGAATGTTCAGTCCATGCCCATCCTCACCGGTTCGGCCCGCATCGCCGGCATCATTGGCTGGCCCGTCGCACATTCGCGCTCGCCGCGACTGCACGGGTTCTGGCTGGAGCGCCACGCAATCGATGGGGCCTATATCCCGCTGCCAATCCGCCCGGAGAACTTCGCCATTGCCGTCCGCGGCCTCGCCGCCGCCGGGTTTGCCGGCGCAAATGTCACGATCCCCCATAAACGCGCCGCTTTTGACGTCTGTGACAGCACCGACGACGCGGCACGCCGGGCCGGTGCGGTCAACACGCTGGTTTTCCGGGACGGCCGCATCACCGGCAGCAACACCGACGGTTGGGGATTTCTGGCCAATCTTCGCGCGCACGGCGTCAATCCTGCCTCCGGTCCCGCACTGCTGCTCGGCGCGGGCGGCGGAGCGCGCGCCATCGCTGCGGCGCTGCAATCCGAGGGCGTCACGATCACCATCGCAAACCGGACACGCCAACGCGCTGACGAACTCGCGCACCATCTGCCAGGTCTGCGGGTCATCGACTGGAGCCGTCGCAGCCACGCCGTCGCTGACAACGCCCTGATCGTGAACGCGACCCCGCTTGGCATGGCGGCCCACCCGACACTCCAACTCGACCTGTCTCGTGCCGCATCCGGCGTCGCCGTCTGCGACATCGTCTATGTTCCGCTCGAAACACCGTTGCTGGCGGACGCGCGCGCCCGCGGCCTGCGCGCGGTCGAAGGTCTGGGCATGTTGCTGCACCAGGCCGTGCCGGGTTTCCGGGCCTGGTTCGGCGTGCAGCCCGACGTGGACGACACACTCCGCCAATTCGTCGCCGCGGATCTGATCGCGGCATGAAGATCATTGGCCTGACCGGCGGCATCGGCATGGGCAAGTCGACTGCAGCGGCCAACTTCCGCCGTGCCCGCATTCCCGTGTTCGATGCGGACGCCTCTGTCCACAAACTGCAGGCGCGTGGCGGCCGCGGCGTGGCGCCGATCGAGGCGGCATTTCCCGGGACCACCCACAACGGCGCCGTCGATCGTGCCGCGCTGCGCCAGGCGGTGCTGGGCAAGCCCGAGGCGCTTCGTAAGCTGGAGCATATCCTGCACCCCCTGGTCCGGCAGGAGGAACGCGCCTTCATCGCGCGCGCCAGACGTGCCGGGACTCGGGCGGTTGTGCTTGACATACCCCTGTTGTTCGAAACCGGTTGGGATCACGGGGTGGACAAGATCGTCGTCGTCTCGGCGCCGCGCGCGGTGCAGATGCAGCGCGTGCGCCAGCGCCGCAATATGAGTCTGGCGGACATCGCCGCCATCATCGCACGGCAGATGCCGGACGCAGAAAAACGCCGCCGCGCCGATGTCGTCATACGCACCGGCCTCTCGCGCCATCACGCGCTGCGCTCGCTGCGCCGATTCGTCAGGGCGCTGCGCGCATGACCCGATCGGTGTTGTTCGACACGGAGACCACAGGACTCGAGCCGCATCTCGGCCACCGTGTGGTCGAAATCGCCGCGCTCGAGCTGATCAATGACCTGCCCACCGGCAAGCAATTCCACGCCCTGATCGACCCCGAACGCGATGTCCCGGATGATGCCGTCCGTGTGCACGGCTTCACCAACGCCCATTTAGCCGGCAAGCCGCGTTTTGCGGACATCGCCGAGGCGATGCTGACCTTCTTCGGTACTGGCCCGTTGATCGCGCACAACGCACCCTTCGATTTCGGCTTCGTGGATGCTGAGCTGAGCCGGCTCGGTCTGCCTCGTCTCGATCCGGCGCGGATGATCGACACGCTGGCACTGGCGCGGAATCGCTTCCCCGGGATGCCCAACACTCTGGACGCGCTTTGCCGAAGGTTCGGCATCGACCTGTCGGAACGCACGAAGCACAACGCGCTACTCGATTGCCGACTGACGGCAAACATCTTTGTCGAGCTTACCGGCGGCCGCCAGCGCGGGTTATCGCTCGCGGCGGAAACGGTCGTTGTTCCCGCGGCTGTATACAGAGAGACCGGCTCACGCACGCCGCGATCAGTCAAGCCCACCGTCGAGGAACGGGCGGCACACCGAGCCATGATCGAGCGGCTGAACGATCCGGTCTGGCGTCAGCCTGAACCAGATGGCGGAAGCGGTGACCGCATGGGGGCGACCCGGGCAGAGAACAGGTGAGGCGAACGGCGGAACCAGCGCCGAGCCAACGCAGCCAGAGCGTATTGCGAGTCTTACCGGACCGTCCTTGTTTGGGCGATCAGGGTCGCGATTGGTCTGTGGCAGACCCATGAGATCGGTCACTCTTTGGCGCCATGCCCGGGTATGGCGGGACAGCGCGCCGACGCAAGCGCCGACGCAAGCAGGGCCAGATATCATGGTGTACGCGGCAATGGCCGCCGTCGACGGAGCGCTCCGTGAGACATGGCGGCCGGGGCGACGGCTCCCGTCGCCCGCGCGGAAGGGGTCGGGCGCTTCGAGACCGCCCCCGCGGTTGGTCCGCGTCGCAGCCCAGCCCCACAAGGGGCGGCGCAGCGAGGTTTCCGGAGAGGGATTGCCTTGTCGCCCGGTTCTCGCAATGACAGCGATCAGGAGACCATAGGAACAGGAGCGACGTTGTTGCTATTCGCCCAGCGCCTGGCGTTCTG
The DNA here is from genome assembly GCA_030037665.1 of Acetobacteraceae bacterium. Classification (GTDB taxonomy): domain Bacteria; phylum Pseudomonadota; class Alphaproteobacteria; order Acetobacterales; family Acetobacteraceae; genus JASHVB01. Next base: position 37,165 of record JASHQG010000152.1, on the reverse strand, counting down.
CCTTGCTTTGACTGCCCCCATCCCGGCCACCGCGCAGCCGGCGTCGCCTCCCGCGCCGGAGGAACTGGGCATCGGACTGAAACACTGGCTCGCCGATCGTCTCGGGCCGCACGTCGCGGAGAGCCTGCGGATCCATGTGACGCGCGAGGGTGACCATGACCGCGTGGCTATCGCGGACCGCAGAACAGGGGACGCCGAAACCACGGCAGCAGTCCGCCCCGGTGCCGATGGCCGGTGGCTGATCGACGACATTCGCATTCCGTCGATGCGGTTCGCGCGGCCCGACGGCGAGGGCACTGCTGATTTCGTCTTCAAGGCCGGCGCGCAGAACTCGCGCGCCCGTGTCGACCCGTCTCTGGCGTCGCCGTCGAGCCTCGATCTCGATGTGCACGAGCTGAGCCTGACGGGCCACGGGAGGGGCCTGCGACAGGAAGAGCAGCTCGATCATCTGGAGATGCACGCGCGCCTGTCGCCGGACGGCCACCATTTCGCGTTCGACCATCAGGCGACGCTGACCGGTTGGCGCGGCGCGTCGCGCCTGCACGGTGCACCCGCCATCGCTGCCGGCGCGGAGCACGTGCAGTCCAACGGACATATCGGGGGCCTCGATCATTATCGCGCCGATGCGCTGCTGGCGACCGTGGCCGGGCTGCTGGTGACGCTGCCCGCCGATGTGGTGGCAGGGCAGGGCGGCTCACCCATGCCACCTGCACCGCGTGCCGCACTGAGCGCGTGGATGGACGCATTGCAGGGGCCTGAGACCGATGCACGCGGCGAGGAGACGATTGGCGGCCTGCACATCGCAGTCGAGGGCAGAGGCGAGGCGTTCGCGCGTCAGGTCCACTTCGCCGCCCATCTCCGTGCACCGGACGGTCTGGTGCAAGGCCATCTCGAGATCGGCATCGACGGACTACGGGTCGGCGGCCTGCCGTCGGATGCCGCGGCGCTTGTACCGACGCACGTCGCACTCAGTCCGACGCTCGCCGGCGTGCGCCTGGCCGATCTGACCAACCTGATCCTGGAAGCGACCGAGCCGGGAGCCGATCCCGATCGCGTGGCGGCCGATGCACAGGCATTGCTGGCACGTCGCGGTGTGGCGATCGGCCTGGAATCGCTGAGCGTGAGCTTGGGGCCGGTAACGCTGACGGGCCACGGGCAGGCGACGCTGACGGGCCACGACGGCTATCAGGCAGAGGCACATCTCACCGCGACCGGGTTCGATGCACTGATGGCCCAGTCGGCGAGTAATCCGTCGCTGCAGCGCTCTCTGCCCTTCCTTGCGGTCATGCGCGGCTTCGCCCGATCACAAGGGGACCACCTTGTGTGGGACGTCGAGGCGCGGAACAACGTGTTGACGGTTAACGGCATCCCGCTGTCACCGGGGGACGGCGATCACGGCGACAGGCGATAGAGCGTCACGTCGCGTTCGGTACGGTCTTCCAGTTCCAGTGTGGTCGGCACGCGATACGACGCGAAAGCTTCGAGGCCATCGCGCGGCAGGTAGGCGCGTCCGGGATCGGCCACCCAAACCTGGGCGGAACAGGCCATACGGCGCAGCCAGGGCAGGATGCGCGCCGTCATTGGCGCCTCGTAGCAGACGTCGCCGCAGAGGATCAGATCCCAACGGCATGCCGCGCCGACCACGTCCGCGGTGTCAGCGTTGACGCTGACACCGTTGGCGCTGGCGTTGAGACGGATGACGGCGAGCGCCAGCGGGTCGATCTCTGTCGCGTCGACTGCGGCGGCACCGGCGCGCGCGCACGCGATGGCAGCGATGCCGCTACCCGCGGCGAAGTCGAGCACGCGCCGCCCGGCGACCGATGCGGGATGGTCCAGCACGTGCCGTGCAAGAGCCTGTCCACCCGGCCAGGCGAACGCCCAGAACGGCGGCGCGACGTTGCGTGCCGCGAGCCAATCCTCGGTGGCCTGCCAGATCGGGGTTATTTCGGTGGCAAGGTGCAGAACGATTTCTGGCACGAGAGGCGGCCAGCCGAGGATCGTGTGTTCTTGCACGAATTCCGCTGCGCCAGACTCGGCCTTGTTCGTATGGTCCGCGGCACCTCTGTTCAACATGGAGTTCACAACGGGCTCGGAGTTCGTGACGAGACGTAGGATCGCACACGTCTCTCTATTATGGCGATCAACGAATATGCATCGTCGTGGCTCGTGGCCCGTTCGTCCACCCGGTGAATCAACGGCTGCACCACGGCGCGTGACGAAGCCGAGCGAGGCAGCACTGCAATCTGCCGATCAGCGTTTCCGTGCATGCGGTGCGTCTCGATCCGCTCGTTGTGCTTTCGATCTGGCAGGAGAATGCTTTCGCGGGTCAAGACCGGAAACCTCTCCGCATCCGGCAATGACCGTTGCCGCGGCTGGACGCACCGGATCCGTCGTCTCGTATCCTCCCTGCCTCACCCGATTGGAGGGACACCTGATGCTCGCATTCGGCGCATCGATGTTTTTCACCGACTATTCTATGACGCCCGGCGATCTCGGCCAGGCACTGGAGGCACGCGGCTTCGAGTCTGTCTGGGCGCCGGAGCACTCGCACATACCGCTCAGCCGCAAGACGCCATTTCCCGGGGCGGCGACCTGCCAAAGAAGTACTACGACGCGATGGATCCGTTTGTTACTGCGACCGCTGCAGCGATGGCGACGAAGCAGCTGAAAATCGGCACGGCGTTTGCCTGGTGGCGCAGCGCGATCCGATCCAGACGGCGAAACTCGTCGCCTCCATCGACAACGTTTCCCACGGCCGGTTCCTGTTTGGTATCGGTAATGGCTGGAACCAGGACGAGATGGAGAACCACGGCACTGTCTTCGCCAGTCGGCATAAGCTCACCGGCGAACGAGTTGAGGCGATGAAAGCGATCTGGACCCAGCCGACGGCCGAGTACCAAGGCGAGTTCGTCAAGTTCGATGCGATGATGACCTGGCCGAAGCCAGTGCAGAAGCCGCATCCGCCCCTGATTGTCGGCGGCGCGTTCCCCTATTCCGCACGGCGCGCCATCCGCTACGGTGAGGGCTGGATTCCCCAGGCCGCGCGGGGCGGCTACAGCGAGATTGCCGACATGATCCCGAAGTTTCGTGAGATGGCCGCGGAAGCCGGGCGCGATCCGAATTCGATCGACATCACCGTCTGGTTCTCCAAGCGCGATGCGGACCTCGTGAAGCGTTACGAGGACCTCGGCGTTTCGCGGGTGGTGTTCAACCTGGAATCAGAAAAGCCGGACACGGTCCTGCCGGTGGTCGACGCCCTCGTGACGCTGATGCGCCAGGTCAACGGCTGAGCAAAAAAAGTTTGTCTCGCGTCGCGCAAGAGGCCTTCCCCAAGGCTGCGACCCGGTGGTAGCGGCGCCAAGCGTACGGGTTGAGGAACCCGAATCCGTCGTCCTGATTGATCTGGATCAGTGCCCTCGGCCCCCGATTGCCGCCCCCTCCCTGCCTACGATCGGGAGAGGACCCATGTGGTTTGTGGACTGTCACGAGGCAGCGCGGTGACGTGTCGAATCGGTGCTCTTCTTATCGCGGCTGCGGCCGGTGGTACTGGCCGTGCGACGCGGCAGGACCCCGGTCGGTATGGAAATCGCGCGCGCGCCGGCACCGCGGCACTGCGTGTTCCCGACAAAGGTCGTTGCCGTTGTGCCCCGGGGCCCGCCTGCACGAAAACCGTTTCGGTGTTCAACTTTCGCGGACGGATAACTTCCCTGAAACAACTCTGCATTGTAGAATGGTTGCTCCGAGCAAGGACAGAGGCATGGAACAGCAGCCGGGCGTGATCACCCGGGACGGGCTGGAAGCATTGATCGCTGCACTGCGAGGCGATGGATTCCGTGTCCTCGGTCCGAGGCTGCGCGACGAGGCGATCGTCTATGATGACGTAGACTCGGCGGACGACCTTCCAGCCGGCTGGACCGACCAACAGGATGGCGGCCACTACCGCGTGGCGCGGCGCGATGACGCTGCATTGTTCGGCTATGCGGTCGGGCCGCATGCATGGAAGCGCTTCCTGCATCCGCCGTTGCAACTTCTTTGGCGCGCAGAGCATGACGGGCGTGGCGCAATTCACGTCACCACTCCGCCCGAGAGCACGGAGCGGCTCGCGTTCCTGGCCGTGCGGTCGTGCGAGCTGCATGCCATCGCAATCCAGGACCGCGTGTTCCTGCAAGGTCCGTTTGTCGACCACGGCTATAAAGCCCGGCGCGACAGCGTCTTCGTTGTCGCGGTGAACTGCGCCGAGGCTGGCGGGACGTGCTTCTGCGTGTCGATGAACACCGGCCCGCGCGCCGCGTCCGGCTACGACATTGCGCTGACCGAATTCGTCGGTGACCCGCACGAATTCCTGCTGGAGCCCGCCACGGATCGCGGCGCCGCTCTGCTGGCGCGTCTGCCGCATCGCCCAGCTGAACAGCGCGACCATGATCGGGCGGCACAGATCAGCGCGCAGACCGCGGCCAGTATGGGGCGTGACATGCGGTCCGACGATCTGCACGACCTGCTGCTGGCTAACCTCGAGCACAAGCGGTGGGACCATGTCGCGGCGCGGTGCCTGACCTGTGGCAATTGTACGCAGGTCTGTCCAACCTGTTTCTGCACCAGCGTATCCGACGCCAACGACCTTACCGGAGCGACGGAACGGACGAAGCGGTGGGATTCCTGCTTCACCATGGATTTTTCCTACATCCACGGCGGCAGCGTGCGGTCGTCGTCGCGTTCGCGCTACCGGCAGTGGATGACGCACAAGCTGGCGACCTGGGTTGACCAGTTCGGCACGTCGGGCTGCGTCGGCTGCGGCCGCTGCATCACCTGGTGCCCGGTTGGCATCGACATCACCGAAGAGGTGCGCGCCATCCGTGGCGACGCGCCGGGAGGCACTGATGGAGGGTCTTGAGCGTATCCTGGCCGAACATCGGTTGTTCCATGACCTCGGACGGTCGTTCATCGAACTCGCCGCCGGATGTGCGAAAAACGCAGTGTTCCGGCCGGACGAATATTTGTTCCACGCTGAAGATGAGGCCGACTGGATCTATTTGCTGCGACATGGTCGCGTCGCACTCGAAGTGGTCACTCCCGGCCACCGCGCAGTGGTGTTTGAGACGTTGGGCGAGGGCGAGGTCGTCGGTCTGAGCTGGCTGCTGCCGCCATATCGCTGGGGCTATGACGCGCGGGCGGCAGAACTGACACGCGCGATCGCGTTGGATGCGCGTTGTCTGCGCGACAAGTGCGAGGAGGACCACGACATGGGCTACGAGATCCTCAAGCGTTTCCTCCCGGTGTTAGTGCAACGCTTGCAGGCAACGCGGCTTCAGATGCTGGACGTCTATGGCCAGCGTCGCTGAAGCCACAGCGGCCGCGGTGGATCCGATGGTGCCGCGCATCATGCGCGTGCAGAAGCGTACGCGCGACCTGCCCGGGCACGCGACACTGGAGCTCGTATCCACGGATGGCGCACCGCTGCCGCGGTATGCGCCCGGCCAGTTTACGATGCTCTATGTGTTTGGCGTGGGCGAAATTCCCGTCAGCATAAGCGGCGACGCGAGTGATGGCAGCAAGCTGGTGCAGACGGTGCGCTCGGTCGGCGCGGTCAGCGAGGCGGTGACGCAGCTGAATCGCGGCGACATGCTGGGACTGCGCGGTCCGTTCGGCACCGCGTGGCCGACCGACGAACTGGCAGGACGTGACGTGGTGGTGATCGCCGGCGGTCTGGGTTTGGCGCCGCTGCGCCCGTCCATCTATCACCTCCTGAACCGGCGCGGCCAGTTCGGCAAGGTCGTGCTGCTGTATGGCACGCGCCGACCGGAGGAGATTCTTTATCGACGGCAGATTGAGACCTGGCGCAAGCGGCTGGATCTTCAGCTTGAAGTGACCGTGGATCATGCCGAGACGGACTGGCGCGGCCATGTCGGCGTCGTGACGAAGTTGATCCCGCGCATTTCGGTTGATTTGGCGAATGCCACGGCGCTGGTATGCGGACCGGAAGTCATGATGCGCTTTGCCGCCGCAGGGCTACACGATCTCGGGCTGTCGGAACAGTCGATCTGGTTGTCGATCGAGCGGAATATGAAATGCGCCATCGGGCTCTGCGGTCACTGCCAGTTCTCTGGCTTGTTCGCGTGCAAGGACGGTGCGGTGGTGCGCTACGACCGCGTTCGGCGGCTGATGGCAATGCGGGAAATATGATGCGCAAGGTATATTTCACTGCTCCCACTGATACGGGGTTGGAAGCGCGAATCGCTGCTGGCCGGCAGGCTGTGCACCCCCTGCGTTTTGTATCAAGGGAGAAGGAGGGTGGGGCGTCATGACCCGCAAACCCAAGATCGCCGTCTGGAAATTCGCTTCCTGCGACGGCTGCCAGCTTTCCCTGCTCGACTGCGAAGACGAGCTTCTCGCCGTCGCCGACGCGATCGACATCGCCTATTTTCCGGAAGCGACACGCGGCGTGATGAAAGGCCCATACGACGTGTCTCTGGTGGAAGGATCGGTTACCACGCCGCACGACGCCGAACGCCTCCACCAGGTGCGTCGCCAGTCACGTATGCTGATCACCATCGGCGCCTGTGCCACCGCCGGTGGGATCCAGGCGCTACGCAATTTCCGCGATGTACGCGAGTTCACAAATATCGTCTACGCGCATCCTGAGTATATCGACACACTTGCCACCTCCACGCCAATCAGCGCACATGTCAACGTGGATTTCGAGCTGCACGGCTGCCCGATCAACAAGCACCAGTTGGTGGAAGTGCTTGCCGCGAACCTCAATCGTCGCAAACCGAACATCCCGCCGCACAGCGTCTGCATGGAATGCAAGGCGCGCGGCACGGTGTGCGTTCTGGTACGGGGTGCGCAATCCTGCCTGGGACCGGTGACGCATGCCGGTTGCGGCGCAATCTGTCCTTCGTACAACCGTGGCTGCTACGGATGCTATGGACCGAAGGAAACACCTAATACCGTCTCGCTGAGCCGCAAACTTGCAGAGCATGGCGCGGATCGGCGCGATTTGCAGCGCGTCTATCGTACGTTCAACGCCGGCATTGGGGCGTTCAACGAAGAAAGCTCGCGTCATGGCGCGTAGGCCGATCAGGGTTGACGTGCTCGCCCGCGTCGAGGGCGAGGGCGGTCTTCGGCTCGTGATCGATCAGGGGCGCGTGCGCGACGCCGAATTGCGCATCTTCGAACCGCCCCGGTTTTTCGAAGCGTTTCTGCGTGGACGTTCGTTCATGGAGGTGCCGGACATCACCGCGCGCATTTGCGGCATTTGCCCGGTTGCCTATCAGATGAGTTCGGTGCACGCGTTGGAGGTCGCGCTTGGCGTGACGATCACGCCGGAAATCCGCGCGCTTCGCCGGCTTCTCTATTGCGGCGAGTGGATTGAGAGCCACGTGCTGCACATGTACATGCTGCACGCGCCGGATTTTCTCGGCTATGACGGCGCGGTGGAGATGGCGAAAGACCATCCCGACCTGGTTCGAAACGGGCTCGCCTTGAAGAAGCTCGGCAATAAGATCCTGCATGTGCTGGGCGGAAGGGAGATTCATCCGGTCAACGTGCGTGTCGGCGGATTCTACCGGGCGCCGTCGAAGCGCGAATTACGCGAGCTGGGCGATGGCCTGTCGCGCGGGAGGGACGCGGCGCTCGCGACCGTTAAGCTGATGGCAGGGTTCGATTTCCCCGATTGTACGCGGGATTACGAATTCGTCTCGCTCGGCGGCGCGGGCGAATATCCGTTCAATGAAGGGCGCGTGGTGTCGAACAAGGGCATCGACATCACCCCGGAGCAATACGAGGCGAATTTCGAGGAGTATCACGTCAAGCGATCCAACGCTCTGCATTCCCGCCGTATTGGGCACGGGGCGTACCTGACGGGGGCGATCGCGCGCTACAGTCTGAATTATGAACACCTCTCGCCACTGGCGAAGCAGTCCGCGAAGGCTGCGGGGCTCGGCCCGACCTGCAACAATCCGTTTCGCAGCATCGTCGTCCGTGCGGTGGAAGTCGTGTACGCGTTCGATGAGGCACTGCGTATCATCAATGCGTATGAGGAGCCGGATCATTCGTTTGTCGAGACGCCGCCGCGTGCGGGCATTGGCTGGGCTGCGACAGAAGCACCGCGCGGCATGCTGTATCATCGCTACCGGGTGGATGCGGACGGATCGATCCTGGAGGCGAAGATCGTGCCTCCGACCTCGCAGAATCAACCGAGCATCGAGGATGACCTGCGCACATTCGCCGCCGGTTGGCTCAACGAACCGGATGACCGCCTCCGGCATCTCTGCGAGCAGGCAGTACGCAACCACGATCCGTGCATCTCCTGCGCGACGCATTTCCTGAAGCTCGACATGGTGCGTGACTGAGTTGCCGCGGCGGCTGGTGCTGTGCGTCGGTAACCCGGACCGCGGCGATGACGGCGTCGGACGGCTGGTCGCCCGGTTGCTCTATGGGCGCTTGCCGGAGGATGTGCTGGTTGCAGAATGTGACGGCGGTGCTGCGGAGGTGCTCGACCGGATTGCAGGCGTGGACCGCGTGATCCTGGTCGATGGTGCGGTGTCTGGCGCGCCTGCTGGTACGATTCATCGGGTGGATTGTGTGGCGGGCGAAGTCGTGCCGGCGGGGAGTGTCGCCTCATCGCACGGGCTCGGGGTCGCGGAGGCGATCGCGCTTGCGAGGACACTGGGATGCCTACCGCCGTTCTGCGTGATCTATGCGGTCGAAGTAAAGCGGTTCGCGCCGGGCGACGAATTGTCGCGCGAGGTCAGAGATGCGGCGCGGGAGGTCGCCGAACAGGTCCTGCTATTGACCGACGATCGGGATCGCCTGCCACCGGAGGATCGGATATGGCCAACCGCGCCAAGGAAAGGATGACCCGCCCGGCCCCGAGTGCCCGGCGGACAAATCGGTAGCTGGCGCCGGTCACTCTATATTCCCGCTGCGTTCGTTTCAGCGTGGCGTCCCGCGCGGCAGTGCGTCATTCTGCGGACGGCCCGGTCCGCGTCGGGCTTGAGGTGGCGGCGAGCAGCACGCAATCTGCCGGTGAGGGAGGCGGGAAAGGGCACCACGAGATGAGCGCAATGACTCTAGTGTTCGCCGCCGGCAGATACCGACTGAGCCTCCCGGAATCGCCCGACCACTGGGAACTGTATCATCGAATTCGTCGCGACGTTCTGCTGGAGGCACAGAAATACGCGGTCGAGCTACGAGATGAGCTTGCGCCGGGCCATCATCCGCGCCTGCTCTGGCTGGACGAGCACCCCATCGGCTCCATACGGGTCGATGTTCTCGCACCCGGCCGCGCGGCGCTGCGGCTGGTGGCGATCCACTCGGAGTGGCAGCGGAAGGGCCATGGCTCGGCGCTGCTGAGTCTCGCCGAGCAATTGGCCCGCGACCTCGGTTGTCACGAGACCGTCGTGTACGCGACGCCGGAGGCGGCCCGGTTTTACAGCAAGGCAAGCTACGCTGAGGAAGACTGGGATGACACCTACGTCAGCGGAATCGTGCAGATGGTGAAAAGGCTCGGCTGATCGAGTGAAGGCTCTCGACTAATATGGAACTGGCGCGGCGGACAGCGAACGGACGGACCGCATGGCCGCGACAACACGAAATTGTGATGGGCTTTTGCCCGGCAGTCATGCCGCCCCGACCCTGTTGCAGCTAGGCTTGGCCGGCTGGTGGCAGGCAAGCGGAGGCAGCGTGACATCCCCGGTTCATGACATCATTTTCCTGTTCGATGTCGACAACACACTGCTCGACAACGACCGCATCCAGAGCGATCTGAGCGACCATCTGCTGGAAGCTTACGGCAATCAAGCGCGCGACCACTATTGGGCGATCTTCGAAGACCTGCGCAATGAACTCGGCTATGCCGACTATCTAGGTGCGCTCGAACGTTACAGGCTTGAGGAGTTGCACGACCCGAAGGTGCTACGGATCGCGAACTGGCTGATCGACTACCCGTTCGTCGATCGGCTTTATCCAGGTGCGATGGAAGCCGTGTGGCACATTCGGAAATGGGCACCGACGGTCATCTTGTCGGACGGCGACGCCGTGTTCCAGCCGCGCAAAGTCCATTGCTCCGGCCTGTGGCAAACCTTTGAGGACCGCGTGCTGATATACGTCCACAAGGAGGTCGAGTTGGCCGACGTCGAGCGATTGTTCCCCGCCCGGCATTACGTGCTGATCGACGACAAGCTGCGCATCCTCGATGCCGTCAAGCGGGTCTGGGGAGACCGGGTTACGACGGTCTTCCCGCGGCAGGGACACTACGCGGTTGATCCTGACGTGCTGGCATCCTATCCGCCGGCGGACATCACCATCGAACGGATCAGCGACCTGATGCAGCACGAGCTGTCGTCATTCGTGCCGCGCTGACGCGCCCCGCTAGGCCATTGCAGTGTATCGCGTGGATGCATTCCTGCTCCACGCCCAACGGCGCGCTTGCCGCGATCATCGAGGCCGTCGCTTCGCGCGAGCACCAGAGGCGTGCACGACCGGCATAAGCCGGGTCATGTCATGACGGGCGTTGCCTTGGATCTCAGGGCCTCGCGACGACAGGAGAGAGGGAAGCGCGCATGAGCGTGGTCATGACCGAACAACGGGGTGCCGTGTCGATCATCCGCATCAACCGCCCGGAGAAGATGAACGCGATCTCATCTTCCGTGGCGGTCGAATTGCAGCGGGCATTCCAGGCGTTCAATGCCGATGCCGGGCAGCGTGTCGCCGTTCTCTCGTCGGCGGGTGATCGCGCCTTTACCGCTGGCGCCGACGTCACCGATCTGCCGGAGCTGTGGCGCTGCGTCCCGAGCGTAGGATTTCAGACCGACAAGCCCATCATTGCCGCAACGACCGGTTGGGTGGTTGGTGGCGGTATCGTCTTGGTGATGATGTGCGACCTGATGGTCTCCACCGAAAGCAGCGTCTTCTATTACCCAGAGGCGAAGCTCGGCGTCACCGGCGGGATGATCAGCTCGCTCGTCACGCGCATGCCGCACAAGATGGCGATGGAAATGATGCTGCTCTGTTCTCAGATTCCTGCGCAGCGGGCGTATGAAATCGGCTTCGTCAACCGCGTGGTGCCGAACGGTCAGCACGAACCGGAGGCGCTCAAGATGGCGGAGGCCATGCTGGATTCCGCACCGCTGGTCATCGGTGCATTGAAGCGGCTGGTTGCAGACGTTCTGCCGGTCGGCCCGGTGGAACGCATGGTGGCGGTCAGCCAGACGCTGGGCCGCGTGCGCGCCAGCGAGGACATGCAGGAAGGTATCCGCGCGCACAAAGAACGCCGCAAGCCGCGGTTCAAGGCGCGCTAAGGCGTTTCCGCTGACCGGGGTTGAGCCGCGAAGCGGATCAACCCGCTGCATCGCGGCTGGCGATGATGCGGCATGCAGAACCCGGACGCCCGCACCCCTCCGCGGCGAACTCTCCGCCGTCTTGGGCGAGGGCCGCGGCCTGCCCCTTGCGTCAGCATGCCGCGATGGCGGATGCAGGCACCATGTCAGGCATCCAGGACCGTCCGTCATGGCATCCCGAACGCCTCGCCGCGCGCAGGCCGTTTCTCCGGCGCCGCGGCCTGCTGACCGCTGGCACGCGGGCGTTTTTCACCGCGCGCGGTTACGCGGAAGCCGAGACGCGGTATGCCGTGGCCACACCGGGTGAGGAGGTGCACCTGCGCGCCTTCCGCACCGAACACGAATTCCCCGACGGGCGGACCGCAACCTTGTGGCTGCACACCAGTCCGGAATTCGCGATGAAAAAGCTGCTTGCCGGCGGCGCGGGGCCGATCTTCCAACTCGCACGGGTGTGGCGGAATGGGGAATCGAGTGACCTGCATGCACCCGAGTTCACTATGCTGGAATGGTATCGCCCGGGCGCGGATATGTCCGCGCTGATCGACGAGACGGCGGAATTCCTGTGCGCGGTACTACCGCCCGTCGTGACCTGCCGTGGCGTCACCACGGACCTAGTCTCAATCGAACGTCTGAGCGTGGCCGATGCCTTTGCCCGTCACGTCGGCGCCGATGTCCTTGCGACCGCGGGCGATGCCGCCGCGCTCGCGGCTGCGGCTGGCACGCGTCTGCGCGAGGGCGAGACCTGGGAGGATCTGTTCTTTCGGCTGCTGCTGGAGCGGGTCGAGCCAAAGCTTGGCCGCGCCCATCCGACCTTCCTCACGCATTGGCCGGCGGAGCAGGCGGCACTTGCCAGGCGCGATCCATCGGATCCGCGTGTTGCCGAGCGGTTCGAATTGTTTGTATGCGGCATCGAACTTGCCAATGCCTTCGTCGAACTGACCGATCCCGCCGAGCAGCGCGCGCGGTTCGCGGCGGACCGGGCACGTCGCCACGCGATCAGCGGCGAAGATTGGCCAATCGATGAGGATTTCCTTGCCGCGCTGACTCACGGCATGCCGGCTTGTGCCGGGATCGCGCTCGGTTTCGATCGGCTGGCGATGATCGCGTCGGGCGCGGAGCGCATTGATCAGGTGTTGTGGTCGTGACGGCGTTGAGATGGCAGCGCTTCGTTCCACCGGGTCTTTCCTCTTTTGGCGGCGCGTGCGCCAAGCAGCTGCCGAGCGGCGCGCCATCGCGCGATGTGGTGAACCTCGCCACCGAAACGACGTGCGGCGGCGGCACGGTGAGTCGCCGTACTCGACGCGGCATTGTGTGCGGGCGATCCAAGCGCGGCCCGCCTCTCACGGGACGTAGTAGCGGACACGGTGGAACCAGAATGTCCTGCGCAACTCACATCGTTGCGCTCATCACCTCCCGCGGGGGAAGGCTCGATCGGATTTATGAAATCACGTCTCCTCGCCGAACGCCTTCCGTTTCAGTTCTTTCAGCCGTTCCGCGCCGCCTTCTGCTTTTGGATCGAACTGCATGAACTGCCGCCACGCCGCGTAAGCGCCCTTCCAGTCCTTTCGTCCTTCCGCGATCTGTGACAGGGTCGCAAACGCGGTGAAGTGCCGAGGGTCCTGCTTCAACGTCGCTTCGATGTCAGAGATCGCTCCGTCAATATCGCCTGCCTGATAACGTGCGATGGCACGTTGCAGGTACCCTTCGGCCAGCGTTGGATCCAGCGTGATCGCGTCACCAAAACTCTCGATTGCGTCGCTGTTGGAATTCGCTCTCAGCTCTCGCAGACCACGGGTCATCAACAGCGTCACTGCCGGCGTGCTTTCATTCAACCAGAGCTGCTGGATCTGCAGCGCCAGTATGCCTGCGGCTGCAGAATTTGGTGCGGTCTTAAGGGCATCGAGCAACTTGTCGACGGCAGCACGATGCCCGGCGGCGGGCTGCGCAAGCGCAGGCAGCGCGCAAAGGGTGAGGATCAGGGCGAGGCGTCGCATGCCGCATCGTCGCGCCATGCCAGTGCGGCGCGCAAGCATTATCCGTGTGTGGCGAGCGCGGCCGGTCGCGGCCCGCCGGCCATCCAATCCAAGAGTTCGATCGTGTGCAGCACAGGCAGTCCTCCGCCGGAAAGCTGTGTGATGCAGCCGATATTTCCGGCGGCGATCAGGTTGGGCTGCGTAGCGCTCAGATTGTGGAGCTTGCGCGTGCGGAGATTTTCCGCAATCGCCGGCTGCAACAGGTTGTAGGTACCCGCCGAGCCGCAGCAGATATGCGGCTCGACAGGCTCCACCACGGTGAAGCCGGCCTGCCGCAGCAGTACTTTGGGTTCCTCGCGGATGCTTTGGCCATGCTGCAAGCTGCACGCCGCGTGATAGGCAACGGTGAGACCAGGTGCTTCACGTATAGGCGCATAGCCGATGCGGGTTAGAAACTCGCTGATGTCGCAGGCCAGCGTCGATATTTTCCGCGCGCGATCCCGCCACGGTTCAGGCTCGGAACGGAACATGAAGCCGTAGTCCTTTACCACGGTTCCGCAGCCCGATGTGTTGATCACGACCGCGTCGAGCGCCTCCTTTTCCCAGGCCTCGATGTTTGACCGTGCGAGGCCCATAGCGGCGGCATGCTGGCCCATATGATGGTTCAGTGCACCGCAGCAGCCGCTCCCGGAAGGCACCACAACTTCCACGCCGAGCCGGTTCAACAGCCGGATTGTGGCGGTGTCGATCTCCGGCGCCAGCACCTGCTGCGCGCAGCCGGCGAGTAGCGCGACACGCGCGCGACGCGGCCCATCCGCTGGATGGACACGCATCCGCTCGGCGATGCCGGGGGCCCGGAAGTCCGGCGGTGCCAGGCGCAGCATGGCGCGAACGCGTTGCGCCAACATGCTGCGTCCGGGCACCAGCCGTCCGAACGGCCGCGCAAACCATGCCGCGAGCAGTGCCAGGCGGAACCGGCCCGGGCGCGGCAGCGTCGCGCCCAGAATGCTGCGCAACAGACGCTCGTGCCAGGGGCGGCGATAGGTGCGCTCGATATAGGTGCGCGCGTGGTCGACCAGGTGCATGTAATGCACGCCGGACGGACACGTGGTCATGCAGGACAGGCAGGACAAACAACGATCGATATGACGCGCCACGTCTTCGTCCGCCGGGCGGCCTGACTCCAGCATGTCCTTGATGAGGTAGATGCGGCCGCGCGGGCTATCGAGCTCATCGCCGAGCAACAGGAAAGTCGGGCAGGTGGCGGTGCAGAAGCCGCAATGCACGCAGGTGCGCAGCACCTGGTTAGACGTGGCGGTGTCCGGATCCCGCAATTGTTCGGCGGTGAAATTCGTCTGCATGGATCAGCCGGTTTCGCACGGCGCGAGGCGCCGCAGCTGGTCGTATCCGCCAGCGAACAAGACAAGAGACGTGCAGACCATTCCCCAGGACATCCGCCCGGCACGAGCGCGATAACGGCAAAAGCACGCATTGCCGGGGGAGCCGATGGTCGCAATGGCCGTCCGTCCGGCCCTGCCATCGAGCCGCCGCCACTCGGGATCCACGCAGCCGTGGTGCAGCGAGTACAACATGAATGGTGACAGGAACGGTACAACGATAAGCGGTAGCTGCACCATAGGCGATCAAAGTCCCGCGTAGATGCGGCCAGGATTGAGCACGCCGTGCGGGTCGAGTGCGGCCTTCACCCGGCGCGCGATAGCGGCGAGCGGCGGCGGCTCGGGTGGCACCACGTGCACAGCGGTGCGCAGCGCGTCGGGGGCTCGCAGCATCATCCAGGTACCGTGCGCGGCGCGCGCCGCAGCCTCGACTGCGTCGTGGGCTGCGGCTTCAGCCGGACCGGCAAGCCAGACCAGACCGCCGCCCCAGTCCAGGTAGCCGCCCAGACCGGCTTTTGCGGCGGCGTCCAACACGTGCGGTCCGACCGAGGGCCGAACCGAGACCCGCCACACCGCGTCATCCGGCCCGGCGATCAGAGGCACCGCGTCGCGTACCGCGCGCCAGACCGACCGCGAGGCCGGATCATCGAGGATTTCCGCCTGCGGCAATGCCAGAGCGTCGCGCAATTTCTCGACGCGGTACGCAACCGAGCGGGCAAAGTCCTCGATGCGCAGCAGGCCCACGGAGCGATCAAAAGCCGCGAGTTCACCGACACGCGAGGCGGCTTGTCGCGGCAGCCAGGCGGCGGCGGAGACGCCGAATGGCGAACCGAGGCCGGCCGCCAGTGCCGCCACGCCGGCGGTCGGGTCGAGGCCAGGCAGCACAAGCGTGCCGGTCGCTTCAGGTGCCGGCAGCACTTTCAGCGTCACCTCGGTGACGATGCCGAGCGTGCCATGGCTGCCCGACAGCAGCTTGCAGAGATCAAGCCCGGTCACGTTCTTCAGCACCCGTCCGCCCGAGTGAATGACCTGGCCCCAGCCGGTGACCGCGCGCAGGCCCAGCACATGGTCGCGCGTTGCTCCCCAGGCGACCCGCCGCGGCCCCGACAGATTGGTCGCGACAATGCCGCCAATTGTCTGCGGCCGATCGGGCGCGTGCAGCAGCCCGGCAAGATCAGGTGGTTCTGAAATCATGCGCTGACCTTGCTCTGCCAGCGTGGCTTCCAGCTCGGCAACCGGCGTGCCAGCGCGCGCGCTGATGACGAGTTCCTTCGGCGCGTAGAGCGTGATCCCGGTGAGGCCGCGCGTGGAAACGCTGCGCGCCGCCTGCACCGGACGCAGCATGGCGGCCTTGGTTGCGTTGCCACACACCAGCACCGGCTCGGCGACCGCGACGGCATCCGCGATCGCCGCTGCGATGGCGGTTTCCTGCGACGGTGCCGCTGTATCGCTCATGCGGTGTCAACCAACCGATGTCATTGCGGCACGTGGAGCGACGAAACCATCCCTCGCCTGGGATCGCTTCTCCGGGTCAGGCCCAAGGACCGCTTCGCTCCGCGCAACGGCATGGTCAGGCGGCACTTGTCGTCGCCTGCAGCGGAAATACCTTGTGCGGGTTGAGCAGCCAGTCCGGGTCGAAAGCCGTTTTGATCCGCCGCTGATGATCGAGCTCGTGTTGCTCGAACTGCACCGGCATCAGCTCACGTTTCTCGACACCAACGCCATGCTCGCCGGTCAGGCAGCCGCCCACTTCGACGCAGAGCTTCAGCACGTCGGCGCCGAACCGCTCGGCCCGATGGAAACTGTCGGGATCGTTCGCATCAAACATGATCAGCGGATGCAGATTGCCGTCGCCGGCATGGAAGATGTTGGCGACCTTGAGCCCGTAGGCTTCCGACATCTCGCCGATCCGCCGCAGTACTTCCGGCAACTTCGACGTGGGGATCACGCCGTCCATGCACATATAATCGGGGCTGATCCGGCCAACCGCACCGAACGCGCCTTTGCGACCCTTCCAGATCGCCAGCGATTCCGCAGCCGACTGCGACACCTTCATGCTGATCGGATCATGCCGGTTGCAGATCTCGCGAATTCGCGCCAAGAGCTCGTCCTGCTCTTCGTCGCTGCCTTCGACTTCGATGATCAGCATCGCCTCGGCATCGAGCGGATAGCCGGCATGTGCGAATGCCTCGCACGCGTGAATCGCCGGCTTGTCCATAAATTCCAGCGCGACGGGGATGATGCCGGAGGCCATGATGTCGGCCACGCACGCACCGGCGATTTCGTTCGAGCGGAACGCCGCCAGCATCGCCCGTGCGCCTTCCGGCGCACGCAGGATCCGAACGGTGACTTCGGTGATCAGCGCGAGCTGACCCTCGCTGCCAGTCAGCAGCCCGAGCCAGTCATAGCCAGCGGCGTCGAGATGGGGCCCACCGATGTCAATGATGTCGCCGTCAACCGTGACGATCTTGAGGCCGAGCAGGTTGTTGGCGGTGACACCGTATTTCAGGCAATGCGCGCCGCCCGAGTTCATATTGACGTTGCCGCCGATCATGCACGCGAGCTGGCTCGACGGATCGGGTGCGTAGAAAAAGCCGTGCCCGGCAACGGCATCGGTAATGCCGATATTGGTGACGCCCGCCTGTACGACCGCGAATCGGTCTGCGTAGTTGACGTCGAGGATG
Source organism: Acetobacteraceae bacterium (assembly GCA_030037665.1). Taxonomy (GTDB): domain Bacteria; phylum Pseudomonadota; class Alphaproteobacteria; order Acetobacterales; family Acetobacteraceae; genus JASHVB01. Next base: position 19,772 of record JASHQG010000152.1, on the reverse strand, counting down.
CGGTTCATCCGCATGAGACCCACCACGACCGCATCGGCCAGCGGCAGCGCGCCGCCGGAGAGCGACGTGCCCGCGCCGCGTGGTACCACGCGCACGCCGTTCCGCCGGCAGAACCGCATGACGGCCGAGACTTCTTCGGTCGTCTGCGGCAGCACGACCGCGAGCGGAAGCTGGCGGTAGGAGGGGAGGCCATCGGTTTCGTAAGGTTTCATGCGCAGCGGCTCGGCGATTACCGCGTCTTTGGCCAGGAGCGAGCGCAGGCCGGCAACGATGGCGTCGCGACGTGCCAGCACGTCCTGCTTGGGTTCCGGAAGCTGGATCATGGCAGACCTCCGTCTCGGAACATGGCGGCTGCACGGGATCCGAGCAAGCGCGCCGCGATTGACGCATCGTACCGTCCAGTTAGAATCGCCTACCAGAGGGTAACCGGAGGGATTCCCATGAATGACGCCGCCATCAACGCCCCTAACCTGTGGCGCCTGGAAACGCCTGGCCACAGCGGCTGGACCCATACCGCGCATGCCGGCGATTCGAAAAAGTACTTCATGGTCTCCACCGACAGCCACGCCAACGAGCCCGCCGATCTGTGGGCGAAGCGCCTGCCGGCGCAATATCGCGAGCGTGCCCCACGTATCGTCACGGACGAGAAGGGGGTGCAGTGGCGTTACTGCGAAGGCTACCGTCCGGACCGCGTGCGGGTGATGAGCTTCGAGGGCGAGGACTGGCGCCGTGCCCAGGCCGGCGCCGATCCGGCTCAGCGCGTCATCGACAACCGCGGCGACGGGATCGACGTGGAGATTATCTTCCCCAACAAGGGACTCGCAATGTGGGCGACGCCCGATCCCACGTTCTCGCTGGAAATGTGCAAGGTGTGGAACGACTGGGCATGGGACGTCTTCGGGCCGTATCCCGACGCGATGCTGCCGGTGGCAGCACTGGCACCCGGCGACCTGGACGGTACGATGGCGGAGATCAAACGCGTGGCCAAGCTCGGCTACCGCGCGCTGACGCTACCGTGCAAGCCAATCTGGGGCGGACACGACGTCGATCACGTCAATTACAATCTGCCGCATTTCGACCCTATGTGGGCGCTGATCGAGGCGTGTGACCTGCCGATCACCTTCCACGTCTCGACCGGCCGCGATCCACGTGCGGCGCGCGGCAACGGCGGAGCAGTGATCAATTACGTGACGCACTCACTGTCGCCGACCATTGAGCCGGTGGCGAACCTGTGTGCGTCGGGCGTGCTGGAGCGCTTCAAGCGGCTGCGCTTTGCCACGGTGGAAGCGGGAATCGGCTGGGTGCCGTGGCTGCTGGATGCGATGGATGAGGCGTATCGCAAGCATCACATGTGGGTGCGCCCGAAGCTGCAGGGGCTGCCGTCCGATTATTACCGCGCGCACGGGTTTGCGACGTTCCAGGAAGATCCGGCCGGCTTGGCATTGGCGGAGCGTTTCAGGCTAACCGACAACTTCATGTGGGCGAACGACTATCCGCACCATGAGGGTACGTGGCCGCATTCGGCCGAGGCGATCGAGCGCACGATGCCCGATCTGTCCGATGTGGCACGGGCGAAGATTCTGGGGCTCAACGCGGCGCGGTTCTTCAAGCTGGACGTGCCGGCACACCAGCAGTTGGCGGCGTAAAACGCAATGCGTGGCGGTCGCTCACATGCGACCGCCATGACCGTTCAATCGACGGCGGCCGTTGAAGCCGATTCACCGACCTGCAACGCCTCCTCCCGCAGATCACCTGGCGGAAGGTCCATCTCACCTTGCGGGTGAGCGGTCCCAACGACATTGCGACAACGGTGCGTGGCGACTTCGATCGAGAGAGTGCGGCATCGCCAGGCCAGGCCGTCTTTCTGGTCCCTCAAACGGCATGCCGGCGCAGCAGCCATAGATGCGCGCCGACCGCGAGAGCGAGCAGGCCGCTGACGAACGCCGCAACCGCCGGCCACTGTCCCGCCGACCAGAACCAGCCACCGATCGAACCGATGACGCTGGACCCCAAATAGTAGGCCAGCAAATAGAGCGACGATGCGTGCCCTTTCGCTCCCACGGCGGCGCTGGCGACCCAGCTGCTGGCGGTCGCGTGTCCAATGAAGAATCCGATCGTCACCATGGCGATGCCGCCGATGATGGCCGCCACGGGATGTAACAGCGTCAGCCCGACACCGAGGCCAGCCATTGCGATGCCGGCTATCAGGACAGGACCGCGGCCGTGCCGGTCAGACAACACCCCGGCGACGCCCGACGAAGCCACGCCAAAAAGATAGACCAGAAACATCAAACTGATCTCAGCGTCGCTCAGCTTGTATGGCGCGCCTCTCAGACGGAAGGTGGCGTAATTGTAGACGGTAATGAACGCTCCCATCAGCAGGAAGCCGATCAGGAACAGCAACGGCAACGGGCCGTGTCGCAGATGACCATTCCACGCGGCCATATGGTATCGAAGCTTCAGGCGCGGCTGCCGCACGAAATTGCGCGGCACCGGAAGCAATATGAAAAATCCTACCGCCGCGAGCAGGTCGAGCAGCCCCATCCCGCCGAGCACGACGCGCCAGGAGGTGAACTGGGTCAGTGCGCCGACGATGACCCGACCGAACATGCCTCCAAAGGCGTTGCCTCCGACATAGAGGCCCATCGAAAGTCCCAGGCCGCGCGGGTGAATTTCCTCCGCGAGATAGGCCATTGCCACGGCCGGAACGCCGCCCAGCGCGAATCCCTCCAGCGCCCGGGCGATCAGCAGCACCGGCCAACTTGGCGCGACGGCAGAGGCGATGTTGAGGAGCGCCGCACCCACGAGGGAGCCAAACATCAGGCCGCGACGTCCCGCTGCCTCGGATACCGCGCCGGCACACAGAATGGCCAGCCCGAGAAAGCCGGTCGATAGTGATAGCGCCAGCGAACTTTCTGCCGCGCCGACACGGAAGTCCTCCGCGAAGGCCGGCAGCAGAGGCTGCACGCAGTAGAGCAGCGAGAATGTGGCGAAGCCTGCCAGGAACAGCGCCAGACTGACGCGGCGGTAAGCCGCGGATCCGCGCGCGGTCCAGACGGGTTCGCGGATGCGGTCCGGCAGGGCAAGAGTGGTGGTGCCCATCGTCTGTCGTCCCACGGTCTCTGCGGTGGCACAGTTGATGCCTGCGGCGACCTTGGTCCAATATATGACGCAGGCATTGTCGATAGTTTTTGGCACTAGCGATGGAACTGCGTCACATCCGCTATTTCCTCGCCGTCGCGGAGGAGCGGAATTTCACCCGAGCCGCTGCGCGCGTCGGCATTGGCCAGCCACCGCTCAGTCAGCAGATCAAGGACCTGGAGAGCGAGGTCGGCGCTGCCCTGTTCCATCGTATTCCACAGGGCGCGGAACTGACCGATGCCGGCCAGGCGTTCCTTGAGTATGCACGGGCCATTCCGCCACAGGCGGAACGCGCTGTCCGCGCGGCGCGACGCGCGGCACGCGGGGAAATCGGCTCGTTGCGGGTCGGCTACACAGGCTCGGCTCCGTTCAATCCGATCGTCACGGCCGCAATTCGCTCCTTCAAGCACGCCTATCCGGATGTGGACCTGTCGCTGGAAGAAAGTAACACCGCGCGTTTGATCGCCGGCCTGCGCGAGAATCTATTGGACGCGGTGTTCCTGCGTTCGGAGGATCTTGGCAGCGACGATCTGCGACTTCACCCGCTGTCCGAGGAGCCGGTGCTGGTGGTGTTGCCCGCGGGTCATCCGGCCGCGAAGTCGTCGCGCGTTGACCTGCGCCGGTTGCGCGATGAACCGTTGATCCTGACCCCGCGCGGGGTGGGGCAGACGTTCTTCAATACGGTGATCGCGACATGCCGTGCGGTCGGATTTGAGCCGGTGTTAGGTCAACCGGCGCCACAGATGGGGACCGTCGTCAACCTGGTCGCGGCAGAACTCGGGTACTCGTTGGTGCCGGCCTCGCTTCGCCAGGTTCAGGTGACCGGGGTCGTCTATCGCGAGATCGATGGCCTAACCCCCGTCGCGAAGCTCGCCCTCGCCACGCGGCGCGGAGAGACATCCGAGATCGCGCGGAACTTCCTGGCGCGGGCGAGGCAGAGTGCGCGCGATCATATGCCCCGGCCATGATTCTCGCGACTGCTGCAACATTCGAGGCGCAACGATCACTCACTGCGACCCGCGCAGGAACCTGAAGGCACGGGCACACTGTGGGTCCAGGTGATACTGACGGTCTTTCGCGCACAAAACGGAACTGCTCAGGCTGATTGGTGAGCCTCTCCACCGAACATCGCATCCGGCGGCAGTTCCACGAGCTCTCTGATGTGTGCAGTGGCCCATGCAAGGGTTCTATCCGTTGCTGCGCTCGAATTCGCCTCGGTATCAAAGATGCTAATCGCTGCAACATCGCCGTCAGAGCAGTCTATAGTCCAGTGTGCGCGAAATCCCGGCGATGCCTTCAGGATCGGGACCAATCCCGTCGTGACCGCCTCGCGCACTTCAACAGCACTGCGTCTCAAACGATACTTGCGGACGCTTATATACATCACCTCGTGTCCCTCTTCTCGATGCTCCTCTTATTCTGATATTTGGTCTTATTGGAGGCCAAGCGAGCATCATCCAGATCGTCATGCCGACAACTGCCCGTTCGGAAGTCCGATGCCTTGATCTGACGGATCGGGACAGGGGCCGTTTCGGGGTCAGTCTAACTTCTCCTGTCCGTCGCTGTTCCACCGGCTACGACCCTGTGCTCGTGATTGGTGGAACGAGAGACAACATGTTCTAGTGGTGGTTGCTGGACAGCTTGTCAACTCGTCTGTACCGCAGGGCGACGTTACTGGGAGAATAATGTATGCCACGAAGCGACAAACTGCTCGCCTGGGTGAACCCGCACGTTGACGGCGAATTCCTTGCATCGTTCGTCGGCGGTGGCGCAACCAAACGCCCACCCGCAACGCAATTGTGCAATTCGCCGGACGCAGCGCGTCACTGGATCGAGCAGCAGGCCGCCACATTCCGTGTACCAATCGAGTGGTTATCTGCGGCGCCAGAATCTGACGAAACCGCGGTTTCGTGATCCGGCTACTCTGCTCGCCGGGCGATGGCTGATCGCAGAACGGCCTCGTCGATCGCATCGCTCCGGGGGACGGACCGGCCGCGACCACGCTCGGCACACGTCTGATCCGATGACGTTTGGCCTCGAAGGCAACATGGTCTCGGTGGAGGGGCAGCGCCTCAATGGCGCGATCGTTCCCACGACGTACCGAATGTTTTTCTGGTCCTGGCGCACCTGGCAGCCTGCGATGTCAGTATGGATGGCATGCTGGCGCCGGTTCCGATGTCCCGGAGACGATGCAGGTCGCGCCACATGACGACGGCGCCCGGCGGCGGACCGCTGGCACGTGCGAGACAGCCGCCTGGGGTTTCACCGTCATCAGTCAACACGATAGTGTCTTCCGGGTACTGCGGCGGCGGCATCCGCACCTGATCGGGCAAGCGGGTCTCGCACCCGGTCAGCGCCCTGGCGGTCGGCGCAGCCGGCGCCGTCCGGTTGGCCATCGCCATCCGGAATCCGCACCAACGCGCAATCCATCGGACGGCGATCGGATTGTTCAGGCGTTGCGCAATTCGGAGCCCCGAGGTGCCGGCGAGGAGGTTCCGGGTTCCGCATGCTGCGGCAAGAGGCGGAATGTCTGGCCAGAGAATTGCGGACAATCGATCGTAGTCGTTCCGTCAATCCGTATCCTGCCGGTCGTTTCCGGCAACGCTACGCGCACGGAAAAGCCGATCATGAGTTTGACTATAAGCGACGAAGAAGGCGGGTAAAATTTTGACGCTTCCACGACAGGTCCGCCACCCGACAATCGCGCCTAGTCGTCCGGACAATGGTTGAATGCGGCCGCGCGATCGTGTAGCACTAATGCATGACCGTTCGCCCCAATCCATCAATCTGTAACAACTGAACCCGGCGTGTCGGAGCGGCTCTCGATTTTTTCGCGTTGTGTCATGTCCGGCGAACGTCACAGGCTTTTGCGACCGGCTGTGAACAACGGGGTCGAAGGCTTTGAGGTCGAAAGCGACCATGTTTCTGTGGTTGGGTGCCCGTCCTGGTATGACGCCAGGGTGGCACGACGCGCAGCGCACGACCTCGCAAATGACGGGTTCGCCGGAGTTTTCCCCGATATCGTGCCTGGATAATAAACACAGCTGGAATTGGCGTGCGGACTTGGGGGACGCTGGGCGGGAGTTCCCTTCGAGATAAGGTCGGAACGATGGTTGTTGATCATGGGGGTCGCCACCGTGGCCGGCCCGCCGTCGTCGAGAACGACGGTGGGCTCGCACCGGCGATGATCGCGTCTGACCACCGTATGGACCTGACCGCCTGGCAGAAGAATGCCAACCGGCAAGAGCCGGATGCTCCCGCGAATTTCGGTGGAAATGGTTGCTCCGGCGAACCGTCGTTTGTCGGTCAGGATCTGCCGCCGAATGACAGGAAGTGACGATCCATGTCAGATCTCGTGATACAGCCTGGTGGCGATGCGACCCCCACGCAAACCGAACAACAGTACCATCGGCCTCGGCTCGATCTGAAGGCGTCCTTCGCCAGTAAAGCGTTGTTCGTCCTTTTGCTGGGGGCCGGGATCCTGCTCGTCCTCTACAGCCTGGTGCACGATCTGGATGCGGCCCATGTGCCGCCGCTCGCGGTCAGCGCGTTCATCTTCCTCGGCGTCGCTCTCTTGATCGCGCTTGGATTTGAATTCGTCAATGGCTTTCATGACACCGCGAACGCGGTAGCGACGGTGATCTACACGCATAGCCTGCCGGCGCAGGCGGCTGTCGTATGGTCCGGCTTCTGGAACCTGATCGGAGTGATCACCTCAAGTGGCGCGGTTGCCTTCAGCATTACCAGCCTGCTGCCGGTCGAACTGATCCTCCACGTTGGCAGCAACGCGGGGTATGCGATGATCTTCGCCCTGCTGATTGCGGCAATCATCTGGAACCTCGGTACGTGGCTGCTGGGAATTCCGGCCAGTTCGTCGCACACCCTGATCGGCTCGATTATCGGCGTCGGTGTAGCCAATCAACTGATGCGTCAGTCGGTCAGCGGCACCGCTGGTGTGGACTGGGGGCAGGCTATGAGCGTATTCAAGGCATTGCTGTTCAGCCCACTGGTCGGCTTTGTCTGTGCCTTGCTGTTGCTCTTTGTCATGAAGGCCGTGATACGACGGAAGGCGCTGTATCAGGCTCCGGCGACCGATGCTCCCCCGCCGCTATGGATCCGCTCCCTGCTCATCCTGACCTGTACCGGCGTCTCGTTTGCCCACGGATCGAATGACGGCCAGAAGGGCATGGGTCTGATCATGCTGATCCTGATCGGGGCGGTTCCGACGGCTTATGCGCTGAACCGCGCCTTGCCCGACGGCGCAACCCCTGCCTTTCTGCAGAGCATGGAAAAGGGCGCGCAGGTCTTCGATCGACGAGCCGAGGGTGCGGCGGTGGACCCCGAGCACGCGGCGTCGATCGTTGAAACCGCGATCCGGACCCGTCACGTGAATAACCCGCTGGTTTACGCTGCCATGGCGCAAGTCACGCGAACTCTCGCGGGCCAGGTTAAGGATGTTGGCGCGATCGCTAAGGTTCCGGCTGCCGCCGTGGATAACGTTCGCAACAGCATGTATCTGATGAGCGAAGCTGTCCGTCTGATGAAGGATACGCACGCGTTGGGCAGCGACGCAGCAACATTGTCCGCCTTCAGGGCGTCGCTCGATAAGGGCACGAAGTTCATCCCGCTCTGGGTAAAAATTTCGGTCGCAATCGCACTCGGCCTCGGGACCCTCGTCGGCTGGAAACGCATTGTCATCACCGTCGGTGAGAAGATTGGCAAAGCTCACCTTACCTACGGGCAGGGAGCGGCCGCGGAACTGGTCGCAGCGGCCACGATCATGGCGGCGGACAGGTGGGGCCTGCCAGTGTCCACCACTCATGTGCTGTCCTCAGGTGTTGCCGGCACGATGGTTGCCAATGGCGCGGGACTGCAGTGGAGCACGGTACGTTCCATCCTACTCGCCTGGCTACTGACGTTGCCGGCCGCCATCCTATTGTCAGGAACGCTCTTCTACATATTCCGCTCCCTGACTTGATCAGCGGCGGGTGGGTGCGGATGCTCGATCGTCGCCGGCACGGCCCGCCCAGGGAACTTGGCACGGCGAGATCGATTGGCATTGCGCGAGGTCGATGAAACGCTCGAACCGGTCCGGCATGGCCACCGTCACAATGAATGCCACAGAGCTCCGGAACGTGCCGCGCCCAGCGGTCGATGCGAGATGGCCGGTTTCGCGGATGACCGCCGGTGGGCCGACCATTCCCTCCGACGATGCTGCTCGCCCGACGAAATCCGGCGTCGCAGCGAACCGGGCTGTGAAAGTCATAGGACGTCGATGGAACGCGGTCGTGCCATCTGGCATGATCGAGGGACCACCAGAAGGCGGATGTCGGGTATCTCGCGACGTACCAGCCGGTTAGCGAACCTTTGCGCGGCCGCCAAATTGTTGGTCATCGGCAACGTGGGAGAGATCCCGGTCACTCCGCCGATCGAAGCGTCCCCCTGACGATGGAGGACCAGCATGCATTCGAACCGCCTGTTCTCGGAACTCGCCGTTGGCGACAATGCCTCCGTTACGCGGGTCGTCACGCCGGACGATCTATACGTGTTTGCCCGGGTCAGTGGGAACTTTAATCCGGCAAACCTGCCTGTGACGGAAGGAGACGGCGCCGCGGGGAATGGTGCCGATCCACCAGCGGCACCGTCGATGTGGATCGGGTCGCTGTTTTCCTCCGTGCTGGGCAATCTGCTGCCCGGTCCGGGGACACTCTATCAATCGCAGACGTTACGATTCCGAGAGCGTGCCCATGTGGGCGATACGCTCAACGTCTTGGTCCAGGTTCGCGAGCTCTCTCCGCCCGCCACCGTCGTCCTTGACACACGCATCGAGCGCGGTGGCACCTTAATCGCTGACGGGGTCGCGGAGGTCATTGCCCCGACCAAAAGGCTGGTCGCCGATGAGGCAGCGCTTCCGCAACTCACAGTTCAACGCCATCGTCATATGGAACGCCTGCTTGAGGCCTGCCATCCACTTCCTCCTATGCCCACGGCCGTCGTGGCACCGGAAGAGGAAAGTGCGCTTTTGGGCGCGCTTGCGGGGCATGAGAAGAACCTGATCATTCCAATTCTGATCGGAAACGAAGCGAAGATCCGAGAGATTGCTGCAAGCCATGGCAAGGATCTCGCCGGGATCGCCATCGAAGACCAACCCGATCATAGCTCCGCTGCGGCCCGGGGCGTTGCCCTGGTCCTCGAGGGCGGCGCCACCGCCGTGATGAAGGGACACCTTCACACCGACGAACTGCTGCGACATGTAGTGAAGTCTCAGGGCGGTCTGCGCATCGGTCGGCGTATCAGCCATGTGTTCGTTATGGATGCGCCGTCTCTGCCCGAACTCGTGCTGGTAAGCGATGCGGCGATCAACATCGCGCCGACGCTGGAGGACAAGGTCGACATCGTGCAGAACGCCATCGACCTGGGCATCGCACTCGGGATTTCCAAACCGAAGGTTGGCGTTCTATCTGCCGTCGAAACGGTCAACCCGAAGATCACGTCCACTCTCGATGCCGCGGCGCTGTCGAAAATGAGTGAACGTGGACAGATCCGTGGCGGTGTCGTCGACGGCCCGCTCGCGATGGACAACGCGCTGAGCCTGGAGGCGGCGAAGACGAAAGGTCTGACGTCACTGGTTGCCGGAAGGGCCGATATTTTCATCGTTCCCAATCTGGAAGCCGGAAACATCCTGGCCAAGGAGTTGACCTATGCCGCACAGGCGGAGGGTGCCGGCCTGGTGCTGGGGGCCAGAGTGCCCGTGCTGCTGACCAGCCGGGCCGACGACGAGCGGGCGCGCCTTTTCTCCTGTGCTGTCGCCGTGCTCTATGCGCATTGGCAGGCGACCGGTCAGAGTGCAGTTCCGGCGAGGGCGCAGTGAGGTCAGCATGAGCAGCCGGCATGTCATGACGTTCAACGCGGGCTCCTCCTCGATCAAGTTCGCGCTGTTTGAAACAGACGGAACGGCCCTGTCCGCGATCGCGAGCGGCCTGGTCGAGATGGTAGGCGGCCAGCGGCACTTCGAGACGCGCGACAGCGCCGGTGCGAAGACCCATACCGCCTCCTGGACAGGAGAGGGCGGTGAGCCGTTCCACGCCGACGCTCTGCACCGCATTCTGGACTGGCGTGGGGACGCCTACCCGGCGGCTAATGTCACGGCAGCTGGCCACCGTGTGGTGCACGGGGGGATCAAGTACACCGCACCGGTCGTCGTGACTGACGGGGTGCTAGAGGAACTCAATTCGCTGATCCCGCTTGCGCCCCTGCATGAGCCACATAACATCGCGGCCATTCTGGCGGCGCGGTCGGCGTGGCCGGACATTCCTCAGGTCGCCTGCTTCGACACGGCTTTCCATCGTTCCCACCCGTTCGTCAACGACGTGTTCGGCCTGCCCCGCAGTTATTTCGAGGAAGGCGTGCGTCGCTACGGGTTTCATGGACTGTCGTATGAGTACGTGAGCCAACGGCTGCGACAGATTGCACCGCATCATGCCGCTGGTCGCGTGGTGGTGGCGCATCTTGGCAACGGGGCTTCGATGTGTGCCATGCGGGATGGTCAGTCAGTGGCGAGTTCCATGGCGTTCACCGCTCTGGACGGACTGCCGATGGGCACGCGGTGCGGCCAGCTCGATCCAGGTGTCCTGCTCTACCTCATGCAGGAAAAGCGCATGGACGCGGAGCAGATCGCCGATCTCCTGTACAACCGGTCCGGTCTGAAGGGGATGTCAGGCATTTCGCACGACATGCGTGAACTCGAGGCGTCGGACCAGCCGGAAGCACGGGAGGCGATTGAATACTTCGTTTACCGTATCCGCCACGAACTTGGCGGGCTCGTGGCCGCACTCGAGGGCATTGATGGCATCGTATTTTGCGGGGGCATCGGCGAGCATGCGTGGCGCGTCCGCCAGCGCGTTCTGGAAGGCATGGAGTGGATTGGTGTTGAACTCGATACGGCGGCCAACCGAAATGGTGCGCAGGTCATTTCATCGGAACGGTCTCGGGTCCGCGTGTTCGTGATCCAGACCAACGAAGAGGTCATGATTGCGAACCACACTCTGGCAGCGACGGAGCAGTCCAAGAGCTAACACGAACTGTCCTGTTGTGCCCGAAGCATGGGACTTTGTCGGGCCGCCTCTCCGCCGCGAGGTGTTTTCCGTTTCCGCCATGCCCCGGTGGACGAGTGTGGCATAGGCGGGTTGGTTATGGTGGCACGCATCCGGCATTTGTAACTGGTGGATCGTGAAAGCCGTCTCACAGCGGCTGACGGAGACGGGAGAATCGGTCCCGGGACGAACCAAGAAGCAAGCGTCTCTAACCACAGACCATTGTTCTCAACTTGACGCAATGCAGACCGATGAGTTGGAAACTCGAACTTTTTGGTTCTCGCCGCATGCCGCTCCGAGCACCGTGGCAGCCCCGGCTCAGACCGCGCCTACAACGAAGTGGGGAATTGTCAGTCGGCACTTTTGGGGAAATTTCAATCGGCATGGCACCGCGCAGGCGCGGGCATTCGAAGAACGGTCGCTGTGATGCACCGCAGATCGTCGTCGGCCTGGCGGTGGCGCGCGACGGCGTCCCGCTGCGGCACTGGATTTTCCCCGGCAACACGGTGGACGTGAGATGTCGCAGCGATATGCCTAGATGCCGGCGCCGATGTGCGTGGCGGCAATGCTTTGCGCGGGGGCGATGGCTACTTGGACGAGCCATTTGACACCCTTGCCATGCACGTCATGGGCCGCGTCCTCGATGAGCTGCCAATGCGTCTGGAGATTGAGCTCTTCGGCACGACTGTCGCAGCGCCACGGTGATCGTGCCCGCACCGGCGCAGAATGTCTGCGCAACCTTGTCACAGCATCAATCGTTCATTACCTGGATCATCTCGCGCACGCGCGGATACACTTCACGCGCCCAGCGCTTGCCGGCGAACACGCCATAATGCCCGACTGCGGTCTGCAGATGGTGCTGTTTCAGGTTGACGCGTATTCCGCAACATAGATCCAGCGCGGCCATCGTTTGCCCGATGGCGCAGATATCGTCACGCTCGCCTTCGACGGTCAGCAGGCCCGTGCGTCGAATTGCCTCTGGTCGGATGCGCTGTCCGTGCCACATCAGCCGGCCTAGCGGTAGATGATGCCCCTGGAACACCTGTTGGACGGTTTCCAGATAGAATTCCGCCGGCATGTCCATCACGGCACCATATTCTCTGTAGAACTGCCGGTGCGCCAGAGCGCCCGACTCATTGCCCTCCACCAGATTGCGGAACTGGTTGAAATGGGCGGCTACATGGCGATCCAGGTTCATGCTGATGAAAGCCGCCAACTGCAGAAATCCCGGATAGACCCGCCTGCACGCACCACGGAAACGCCAGGGCACCGTGGTGATCAGGTGTTTCTCGAACCATTCGATCGGTTGTGACTGTGCCAGTTCGTTCACGCGAGTCGGATTGACGCGCGTGTCGATCGGCCCTGCCATCAGCGTCACACTGCGGGGCAGCGCAGGGTTTGCCGTTTCCGCCATCACCGCGGTTGCCGCCAGCGCTGGCACGGTCGGCTGGCATACCGCGACGACATGTGCGCCCGGCCCGATGACTTCGAGGAAGCGGATCAAGTGATCGATGAAGGTTTCCAGCCCAAACCGTCCTGCCGCCAGCGGAACATCGCGCGCGTTCTTCCAGTCGGTGATGTAAACGTCATGCTCGGGCAGCATCACTTCGACCGTGTGGCGCAGCAACGTCGCGAAATGTCCGGACATCGGCGCTGCCAGCAGCACGCGCGGCTGCACCACCGGACTGTCCTTGCGAAAATGCAGCAGAGTGCCAAACGGCGTGTCGTCCGCCGTTTCCTCCATCACCTGGACGGGCCTGTCATCCAGTGCGACCCAATCGATCCCGAACGACGGCCGCTGATGCGTGAGCCCGAGCTCCGCGAACATGCCCCACCCGGCCCCGAGCTCGCGCAGCAAAGGCGGCGTATAGGGACCGAAATCCAACTGGCGCAGCACGCCGGCTCCGAGCCGCGCGAGCCGGCGCAGGGGAAGCAGGGCATCCGCCTGCGCCTGGTAGAGTTGATACATCATGCCTGCGCGTTGCGTCTCAGGATCGTTCTTCGGTATGTTGTTGCACCGCAGCATGGCGGTTTAGGACAGGGGACGCAACTATGCCGGTGGCGACGCTTCTGATCAGCAGCAAAAACTACTCCTCCTGGTCGCTGCGTGGCTTTCTGCTGGCCCGCATCGCGCGGCTGGAGTTCGAAGAGAAGGTGGTTGATCCGGACGACCCGAATACGCGCGCGGAACTTCTGTTGAAGGCGTCGTCGATTCGCGTGCCTTGCCTGGTGCACGACGGCATCTCGGTCTGGGACACGCTTGCCATAGCCGAATATCTTCATGAAACGTTCCCCAATGCTGGCCTCTATCCGACCGACCGCATGGCCCGTGCGCGTTGCCGCTCGATTGCCGGTGAAATGCATTCCGGGTTCTCCGCACTGCGCTCCTCGCTGCCGATGAACCTGCGGGCGCACCGCCCGGGCTTCAAACTCTGGTCGGCGGCGCGCGCTGACGTCGACCGCATTACCGAAATCTGGCGCGAATGCCTGGCCACGTGGGGCGGCCCCTGGTTGTTCGGCCGCAGGCCCACGGTCGCGGACGCGATGTACGCGCCGGTCGCCACGCGCTTCCGCAGCTACGACGTGGCGCTCGACCCCGCTTCCGATGGCTACTCCGCTCAGGTCTTCGCCTGGCAGCCGATGCAGGAATGGATCGAAGCGGCGCTCGTCGAGCCCGAGCAGATTGAGGAGCTGGAAGTCGAGTTCTGAGCCGCGACCCCTTGTCACTATGAGCCACAATGTGCCGAGCCCATCCTTCTCAGGCTTGAGCCGCGACACGGACCGAACACTGCAAGGCGTCGGGTGTGACAGAAAACAAGGACGCCCTTCTCCCTGCCGGGAAGGAACTCGCCGGCTCCGGCACAGCCTCTTCACAGCGCGCTGAGCGGCTGGGGCAGTTGGTGATTAACGCGCAATCACCGCACGGCCCTCGGCAGGTGGTTCAGTCCATTTTCCCGGCGCGGGTACCGCGCAGGGACCTTCGACGTCCACAGTCTTGAAATCCGCCGGCGCGGCGATTTCCAGGTATTCCATGTCCGGCGAGTAGTCGAACAAGTAGTGGGTGATGCCCGGACGCTGGTGCACGCAGTCGCCTGCGGCGACCAGATGCTCTTTGTCTTCGTACATGAAGCGCGCCCAGCCCTTCAGCATGATGACGATATGGAAATCGGCGACATGGCGGTGCCAGCCCGTGCCATGTTCGGGCGGTTCATTGGCCTTCACGAGCTGGGCGATGACGCGCCCGCCTGTGGCCGCCGCAACCCCGAGATCGCGATAGAGAAAGAAGTCGCGCAATCCTTCGCCCCTCCAGGGCGTGTCGCCTGGCTTGACGTGTGAGAGCAGGTTGGCGCGCGGACGGTCGAGCATGGCGGGCTCACTCCTCGTTTTGGGGCCCGCGGGCGCACGACAACGTCACCCCGGAGCCGGGTGTACCAAGGCCTGCTTTGAGGAGCCTCCTCGCCTTCCAACGCTTCTTTGCTGCGCTGCAGCATGTCACACGGGCGTATCGTTGGACAAGCGCTTTCGTCAGGTCAGCCTCACCGCTATCCCGCACGGCGCTGCCGCCCCCTGGGCGGGCAGGCCGCCTCTTCGGTCGGGCAGGAAGGTTCCGGAATGCCGAGCGTATGGAAGAACCACGACCGACGTTTCGGCATCCGCCGCCTGAGCCCGTGCTCGTGTGGCGCGAGGTTGCACGCTGGTGTCGTTCGCCTTGCATCGCCGAGAAATGGACAAGCCCGGCCACGCTGCCACCCAAGCATCGGCGACCCGGTGTGACCCGAGGTGATGATGGCGGGTCCAACCAAGAGGCGCTTCGGTACCGGAGGACTACTGCGGCAGCTTCAGCGCCGTCTGATCGACATATGGCTCCAGCAGGGCATCAGCGCGTTGTTGCGCAGCGGCCATCGCATGCTCCGGGGTGTCCTTGCCGGCGAGCACCGCCTGCACGCCATCCTCAAGCGCCTTGCGCACCGCGACGACGTCATAGCTGTCGAACCAGCCCCGTGCGTATCGCAACTGATCGAGCGCCACCTTGGCATCGGGATGCGCCGTCATATAGCTCTTCATCTCGGGCAGATCGTAGGCCGCGATGCGCGGTGCGAAATAGCCGGTGAACTGGCTCCAGTGCGCGGCAACTTCCGGGCTCACCAGCCAGTTGATCAGCGTCCAGGCTGCGCCCTCTTTCTCGGGTGAGTTGCCGCTGGGGATGATCAGGCTGGCGCCGCCGATCGGCGCGGCGTTGACGAAGCGGCGCGGCAGGAACGCCACCTTGTACGGCGTCTTCATGTTCTCCCGTACGAAGGACAATGACCCGGTAGAGAGGATCATCATCGCGGTGCGACCCTGGAAGAACGCTGTCGTCACAGCGTTGGCATCTGTCACACCGGGCGGCATCACGTGCCACTGGTTCACCATCGCGTCGATCAGCTTCACGGCGCCGATCGTGGTCGGCGTGTTGTAATAGACCTCACCACCGTAGCCGGTGTTGTAATAGTCGCCGCCGTTTGCCATCGCGAGGCCGCTGGTGATCCAGCCGAGGTAATCGTAGGTGCCGGGAAACATCAGGCCCCACCGGGTCGTCTGGCTGCCTTTTCGCTTGACCAACTTCTTCATGTCGGCCACCCATTCGCGCCAGGTCGCCGGCGGATGGTCCGGATCGAGGCCCGCATCCTTGAACGCATCGACGCTGTAATAGAGCAGCGGCGTCGAATTCTGGAACGGCACACCGTAGACGCGCCCTTGCTGCACCGCGTTCACCTTCAACGCCGGCCAGAACTCCGCCATGTACTGATCAGGCGTTTGGCCGCTCTTCCGGATCAGCGAATCGAGCGATATCGCGTTGTGGTTGATTGAGTATTCGCGGATGAAGTTCGCGCTCATCAGCACCACGGCGGGCGAATGGCCGGCCTCGATCGCGGCGCGCGTCTTCAGATTGGTATCGTCGTAGCTGCCAGTGTAAACCGCGGTGACGTGAATGTCGGGATGCGTCTGATCGAACTGTTCTATCAGCTTCTGCATCTCGACCGCGAGCTTGCCCTGCACCGGCACAGGGAAGAAGAAATCGATATTGGTGGCGGCTTGCGCTGTGCCCACGGTCAGGGCAAGCGCGACGGCCGCGGCTTGCAACAGGCGCATTCGTGACTCCCTCTATTTGATTCCGGAGAAGGTGAAACTGGCGACGAAGCGCCGTTGAAATGCCACGAACACCAGCAGCAGCGGTGCCGCGACAAAGAACGTGCCGGCGGCGATGACGCCCCATTCCGAGCCCGCTTCGGCGCCGGACGTGAACGATGCCAGCCCTACCGTCAACACCTGCGTTGACGGCGAGGACGTCGCCATCAACGGCCACAGAAACTCGTTCCAGTGCGTCGTGACAGAGACAATGGCGAAGGCGACGAGCCCCGGCCGTGCAAGCGGCAGTAGCACGCGGAAAATGACAGTGAGCACTGAGGCGCCGTCGATCATCGCGGCTTCCTCGTAGTCACGCGGGATGGTGCGGAAGGTCTGGCGCATCAGGAACGTGCCGAACGCCGAAGCGCAGTAAGGCGCCGCGATCCCCGCCAGGGAATCGTAGAGGTGCAACCTGATCAGGGTCGTCATGTTCGGCACGATCAGGATGGGCGGGATCAGCATGAGCTGCAGCAGGAACAGATAGAACACCGTATTGCGGAACGGGAACCGCAATCGCGCGAAGGCGTAACCGGCGAGGCTGACGGTGACACACTGCACCAGCAGCAGACCACCGCAGAGCAGGATCGTATTCAGATACCAGAGCGGGAAATGCCCCTCGCTCCAGGCATCGCTGAAATTGTCCAGGCTGAGCGGCCCGTGCGGAAAAATCGAGCCGATGTCGGCCGCGCCGGCGGCATTGGGCCGAAGGCTGGCCACCGCCATCCAGGCGAACGGCGTGGCCCACAGGAACCCGATGGCGCTTAGCAGCAGCAGAACTGGCAGTCGGTTGGCGCGAGTCATGCTGCGGCCGGTTCGCCCCGGCTGCGCTTCTGCTCACCGACCGGATCGCGCGGAGGGGCTAGAGCCGGAACGAACACCCGGTGAACCCGATCATCGACCACGATATCGACTGCGCGACTCTCACCACGTGGGCGGTCGTGGCGAGTGCCACCATGGCGTCCGGCCGCCACGGCTTGTCGGGCCAGCACCCTGTTGCCCCGCATGGCATCGCCAGCACGCAAGCGGATCGGCACAGAAGGCGGAGCATCAACTTTCATAATGGGTACCCCGTTCCAGCGTCCGCAGCGACACCACCGACAGTGCAAACAGGAACGCCACGCTCACTGCGGTCGCCGCCGACGCCAATCCCACATCAAAATTCTGGTGTGCTTGCTCATAGATGTAGAACAATACCAGCGCAGTCGCGTCGTCCGGCCCGCCTGAGGTCATGACGATGACGTGGTCCACCTGCGTCAGCACGTTCAACAGTGCGATCACCGTGACGAAGGCGAGCGTCGGCATCAGCAGGGGCAGCGTGATGAGCCGGAACCGTGCCATCGCACCGGCACCGTCGATCTTGGCCGCATCGATGAAGTCCTGCGGGATCCCAGACAGGCCGGCGAGAAAAAACAGCATGTAGTAACCGGTGTTTTTCCAAATCGTGATCGCGATGATGGAACCGAGCGCCAGCGATGGGTCACCCAGCCAGTTCGTCTGTCCGATGCCGAGTTTGGCCAGGTAATAGTCCAGGAGTCCTGCGCCGGGCAGGAAGATGAAAATGAACAGTGCCGCAACGGCGACCAACGGGATCAGCAGCGGCAGCGCGATCAGCGTGCGCAGAGCGACGGCGAAGCGCGTGCTCTCGCGCAGACCAAGCGCGAAGGCGAGTGCGAGAGCGAGGCTGGGAACGATCGTGCCCGCGGCGTAGATCAGATTATTGACGACGGCGCGCGCGAAGTGCGGATCGGACAACAACCGGGCGTAGTTGCCTAGGCCCCGATGCGCGGCACCGCCGAAGCTGCTGACGGTGAACGATGACAGCAGCACCTGCAGAACCGGCCAGTACGTGAAGGCAATCAGGAATACCGCAGAGGGCGCCAGCAGGAGTGCGGCGAGCAGGACGGGACGCGCGCGGGCGCGGCCACGCGCGATCGGCACAGGGCGCGCAATGGCGCCGATGGTTGTCGTGGCACTGCTCACCGGGGGCACTGGATCAGTCTCGCCGGTGATAGGCGACGAGTGATGGCGCCTCTGTGGCATTGGTATAACAGTACAATGACAGATTGGCCGCGGCGCGCCGGCCCGGCGGCGGACGGAACCTCAGGCACTGACGCTCTTCCGGCCCCCGATCGATATTTCCGCAATCGATCGATGTGTGGGCGTGCGCCATGCCCGGTGCGGCCTGCGCACCGAATCTTCCCGGAAGGCGAATGCGCGTCTCGCCAAGCGTTGAACCTCTACCCGATGTGCCTCGTCGGGCGTGTATGCTACCCCCGTGGGCCACCCTCAAGGCGCGTGCCATGCTGAACTTCGATCTGGTCTGGGACTCCCGCTGTGCCGTTGCCGAATCGCCGGTCTGGGACGACGCAAACCGGCGGCTGTTGTTCTGTGACATTCAGGGGGGCCGCATCAACACGCTCGCCGTGGATACCGGCGCGCGTGACAGCCACGAACTGGGCGAGAATGTCGGCAGCTTCGGCCTCTGCTGCTCTGGCAAATGGGTCGTCGCGCTGCGTCATCGTGTCGTGCTGTACGACCCGCGCGCACGCCGTATCGAGCCTCTGACGGTACCGATCTCGGAGCCGCCTACCAATCGCCTGAACGACGGCAAGATCGGTCCCGACGGCGCCTTCTGGGTCGGCAGCATGGACGAGAACTCGCCACGCCAGCCGATCGGCGCACTCTACCGCGTGACGGCCGACGGGCGCATGGAACGCAAGGCAGAACGATGCGCGTGCTCCAACGGCCTGGCGTGGTCGCCGGACGGCCGGGTTATGTATCACTCGGATTCCACCCCCGGCATCATCGAAGCGTGGGACTTCGACCCCGCGACCGGCGGCATGAGCAACCACCGCCCCATCGCCACACTCAGCAGCGAGGAGGGCCGTCCCGACGGTGCCGCCGTGGACGTCGATGGCAATTACTGGTCGGCCGGCCCGTCGGCCGGGTGCATCAATAAGTTCTCACCCGCCGGGAAGCTGCTGGAGCGGTTCCCGTTCCCCGTCCCCGGCCCGACGATGCCATGCTTCGCTGACGGCTACGTCTACGTGACGTCGCTTCGCGAAGGCAAGGCAGCGGACGTGCTGGCGCAATTCCCGACTCTCGGAGGGCTTTTCCGGGCTGAGGCGCGCGTCGGGGGCGTCCCGGTCGCGGCCTTCGCCGACGCCTGACCGGCTCCGAGCGGTACTAATAGCCCGGAGGCGGTGGCGGCGGGGGCGGTTGCTGATAGTAGCCACCCGGCTGCTGATAGTAGCCACCCGGCTGCTGATAGTAGCCCGGAGGCGGTGGCGTTGGCGTCGTTGCCGCGCCGCCGATTGCACCCACGGCGCCGCCGATCAGCGCACCGGCCGCCGCGCCGCGTCCGCCGCC
>JASHQG010000020.1 GCA_030037665.1 Acetobacteraceae bacterium | reverse complement strand
GCCATGCGGACCCTGCGGCCGGCCTCAAGGGAAGTCGTAGGCGATAGCACGGCCGCACCGCATCGTGATGCGGCATTACACAAGCGGCCGAGGACCGCGTCCAGGCCGTCCTCGACATTACCCATGACGAAGCAGTTGAGAAGCCTGGCGCTTCGGTCCGTGCCGGCGCCGGGCAGGACGAGCGCGAGGCTGTCTGTGCTCGCGGCCAGTCGCTGTTCGGCCGTCAGCTTTGCGGTCAAGCCGATCGCGCGCTTCCCTCAGCCGCCTTATCGGTCAGGATCATCGCACGCCCCCCTCCCCGCCTCCGCCCTTAGCGCGTCGTTCCAGTCATTCAGTCCGCCAGCTGGAAGACCCTGCTCCAGGGGTACGCGCAGCTTGCCGGCCATCTCCGAAAACGGCGTCGCCGGCCCGGAACGGAGCCGGGGCTGAGATTGCCGCATCTCGAACGGGATTGCGGGGGGTTGTGGTTGAGGATGCCCTTCAGATCCTTCGTCACGGCGGGAACGGGTCGGCGGTACGTGCGAACCTCGAAGCTTGATCCGCCGATCTGGACGGTCAGTGGCTTCGGCTTGGCGGGGCGGAGGAAGAATGATCCGGTCAGGTGAGTCCCGAAGCCCTACACTTGTCGGTTCGACGGGCCAGAGCGGCAGCGGCGTTGGCGTTAGCCCTGTCCGCGGATCCCGAGCAGCTTTACGAAGGGGTTCACGACGCGACCGTGCCATCGGAAGATCGAGCCGAGACGCTTCGGTCGGCTGAGACAGCCTTACAGGGGAGATAACACGACCCGCTGAACAGTTGCCCTGAAGGCTTCGCCAGCCGCGCCGCGATAACGGGACCATCGCGCTTCAGGCGACCGATAAGGCAGGCGGCGGTCAAATCGTGCGGTAGAACGCCGCGACCGGCGCAGAGAAGCCAATGCTTTCCAGCCGCACCTCGCCGCCAGGAGGAACTTGCTCCGAGTCCCTCGGCCATTGGCCCCCCGGACCGCGTCGCAGGAGTTCGACACGCACCTCGACCGAATGCAGGACCAGGATCTCAACGACGCTCGGCATGGTCTCGTAGAGCGCGACATTGGCCCAGGTCTCCGCGCTGTTCGACGGCGAGAGGATCTCCACGATCAGCACGGCAGCGCACACCAGGCGGCCACCCCCGGCGAATGGCGCGGACTCAACCATCAGGTCGGGAATGCGGACATTAAACTCGCCGGGGGAAACCCCCGCGCCGATGGCAACCCGGCAGGTTGGCCGGTGCTCGGCGAGATGATTGCCGAGCAGGCGGGCGGCCTCGGCGTGAATCGCAGCGTGGATGGCCGAGGGAGGCGCCATCGCACGCGGGATACCGTCGACCAGTTCCCACCGATCGGAACCGTCCTGCGTATCCCATTCGAGGAAAGCCGCAACTGGCATCAGATGCGGCAACTGGTTAGCGGCGCTCATACTCCCCTCCGCAGCCGCGGCGTCCCGCGGCTGGACCGAGATGATACGTCCCCGCACGTGGGGGGACTGACGCCGTCAATCTAGCCTTGTCGCACGATCAGGGCCGAATTCCAGCGCTCAGAATCGAGTGGGCTCTCTGTCGCGTCCGCCGGGGACGTTTCTCGCCCGATATCGCTGGGGCGATACAGGGGGAGGAACTCCCCCTGCCGCCATCCAACCGACCTGAGCCGGCTGGAAGATTGCAAAGGGCTGGAGGGACGTAACGTCAGAGAATTTGGGAAGACGTGTCGCATTGCCGCAATTGATGAGACCGCAGAATCGGCGAAAGCAGGGGCTTGAGATTGCCGCACGAACTGAGAAATTGCTGTCTACCTGAGAATTCGGTTGGTCTTGCTGCTGTCATTGTGAGAATTCCTGCCTGCAACGTTGTTGCAGGGTCGGCGCTGATGTCCGGCGACGCTGAGGACGATGCGGGCTGGATTGACGCTTGCAGCCGCGTCTACTCGATTGCGCTGCAGCGCTTTCTAGGCTCCGACCATGGGACGACCGCTATTCATGTTCGTAGATATTGCGGCAATATTGAGAAACGTGAGCGGCCAAATTCTCACCCTATTCGGCAGCAAATCTCTCAACCAGCGCTTTTCTCATGAATTGCGGCAACGCGACAGCGAGATGGTGTACAACTGATGGCGTGTGGGCCAATAATCCTGGCGAGTGCGCTGACGATATGCCATGCGTCACAAGCCCTACGCGCCCTTACGCGTGCGCGGATCAGCTCGACGGCAGGGAATGAGCGCTCCCATGCAACGAAGGACCCGAAAGTTGACCATGCGGTGCGGTGGGTTTGTTCTGTCACACGGGCTAACGGGTGACGATCCCCCGGGCGGAGGTCGCGTCACGACAGGATGGGCAAGTCGGGAATCAAGAGGCCGAAGACGGCGGTGCGTCAACAGTTCGGCGTGCTGCCCTATCGAGAGACCAAGAAGGCAGGACTGAAAATTCTGCTGGTGACTTCTCGCGAGACCCACCGGTGGGTCATCCCAAAGGGCTGGCCAATGAAGGGACTGAAGCCGGCCGCGTCAGGCGCACAGGAGGCCTACGAGGAGGCGAGGTTGCGCGGTGTGGCCCGAAGTCGCCCGCTCGGTTCCTTTCTCTATGAGAAGCGCCTGATGGAAAAGGAAACGACCGTTCCGTGCGAGGTGACGGTCTACCCAATGCAGGTAACCCGGCAGGAAACCACATGGCCCGAACAGGCGGAGCGCAAAAAGTGTTGGTTCTCACCGGTGACGGCCATCGCCGCGGTGTCGGACGATGGGCTAAAAGAGATCATAAGGGATTTCGTTAGCGGTAGACAGAAGATCGACCCGAGCGCATCGAAGGCGAAGACCAAGCGAAGACGATTGAGAAGACGAGCGCACACCTGATTGCCCGCAAGCAGTCAGGCTGATCCGGCCCGGATATATCGCCACCCCCTGCCGTCAAGGCACCCGCCAAAGGCCCGTGTTGCGCAACACCTCCTCGCCGCGGAAATAAGCGAGGCCTTGCTCTGCCCGTGCTATGAGGCGACCGGCGCGCCAAGCCTCAAATATTGCTGGCATGGTGCCGCATTGATCCAGCAGCGCCATCCCGGCGTTCGCTGCTGATCATGATGACAAATCCCGGCTGCGACGGAGCATTAGCTTCGGATCATGCGGATCAGAACGAAAGCACCACGGCAGAGTGCCATAATGCCGAAGGCGAAGATCATAAACCCCAGTAACGCGTGCCCTGTGCTCGAGGGCGATGCTGGTTCGGTCGCGGCGACGATGACGAGTGCAACCACAAACAGCGGGATCAGAATCGCGGCGTGCACACGGCGGACCAGCGGTCGAAGGCCGACAAGTTGGGCCGTGAAGACGACAAAAGTTGTGACGGCGAGCGACCAACCGACGCCGCCCCATACCGACCCGACTTTTATTTCGTCACTCTTCGTGACGCCAGCACCGATCAAGATGATACCAAGAGCGAGCAGTACGGATTGCAGTGCCCAGTTCAGCCGGTCGTATTCACCTCTGCGATCCGGTTGTTCCGGGCTTGCCCTGGTTGGGTCTGCGAGCTCCTGAATTGATGTGCCGGGACTTGCGATCCGTGCGTTGGCGATTGCATGGTCTGGGGAATTTACCGAGCTCGCGACGGTCGGCGTTTTGCTTTCAATAAGGGGTTCGTCAACTCGTTCGGCGCGAGATGCCGCTTGACCGGGGACAGCCAGTGTGGTTGCTCGGCTCTCGGCTGGCAGGGTGGCGTTCGCGATGCGGTTCAGCCGGTAATGTTCTGCGAGTTTCGCCATCTCCGCACCCAATGTTCCGGCGCGCGCGAAAAAGCATATGGCTGCGATGAGTGCCGCGCCAGAGACAAGTGCAAAGAAGCCTATAAAAATGGCGGCAAGGCCCGAGACAATCGAAACGCACAGGAAAACAGCGGCGGCCCCTTTGGATGAACCCTGTTTCAGGGACAAATCGTAAAGTGGTTTTGGATCTGCGATCTGGGCGACTTTATCTTCTAGAGTATAGTTGTATTTCAGGAGGGTCTCTTTTCGGTTTGCTGTGAGCGCTCCTCCATCCCGCACAAGTCTCTGAAGATAGTTGAAGTCCTGCACAATTGGCGCAATCGACCTGTAGAGCTCGTCATCTGTCTCGAGGCTGAGATATCCGTTCTTGAGTATAAACTGATTGACCAGATCCTCGAATCGTGACTTGGTCCCGTCGAGAAACGCGTCGCGCTGCTGCTGCTTCAGCTCAGCCTGCGTGGGACCCGACCGTCTGCCACCACGAGGACGGCCGAACCGCCCTCCGACGCCGATCCTGAACGGTCCCACTCTTCGACTGACGACCCAAAACATGATTGGTCCTCCAGCGTGTTCTGCGTGGGTCAGCTCGACGAAGGAAGTAACGACCCCTCATGTTGTCAACTGGATGCCACCGCCGCCCAACTGACCCATGTCGACGTCAACCAATTGTAGCACGTTATCCACCGAGCCGTGGCGTACGGCTCCTCCCGTGCGCCAAGCCGTGCGATCTAACAACAAACGTTCGGCGGTGAGGCCTCGTCGCTGAGTCTCACCTCGTCGATGCGGGCGCCTTCGGGAAGTTGCCGCTTTGCCGACCAAAGCTGGTGGAGCAGCTC
>JASHQG010000151.1 GCA_030037665.1 Acetobacteraceae bacterium | reverse complement strand
CAATCTAGCGCGAAGCAGGTCAACACCGGCATGGCGGTGCATGGTCCTCTTCAGCGTCTTGATCTGACCTTCGGTTTGGCCATTGCTCCGGGGTTCCTGCACGGCAGGCCGTACGGCCTCGATGTTATACTGCAATGCTCTGGCAAAGCGCTGCATGCCATAGATGCCCGGCCGGCGTGCATCGCTTATCCAGGCATCCAATTTATCCATCGTGCCACCACGGAGCAAACCGCGAAACCGCGGTCGTGTTGCCGTCATTGATGAGAAAAGAGCTGGTTCACGAGGTTGCTGCTGTCTAAACTGAGAAAATCCCAAAGAGATTTTTCTCGTCTTTGCGGCAACAAATGAGAATTTGTACCGGCCTGGGTGCGGGAAGACCTTGCTGACGGCATGCTGCCGCGATGTGCGCAACCACTCGCCGCAGCGGTGGCCGGGTCGGCCGCAGATAGTCGCGCTCCAGAAATTGCTGGATCAGTTCGTTTCTAACGAGCTCATCACGCAACCTGCCCTTGGGCCAACCGCGCGTACGATCACGCAGAAGTCGACGGTACGGGCGCCACGACAGCGTTCCAACGGCCAGTTTGTCGCGGTACAATCGCGCGCTCCTCAGCCCGTCACCAGTGGGCGTGCCGTCGCTCGTCTGGCGCGAGATGTTCGCCTGGCTTGGGTGGACAACGGAGATGCATTATGAGGTTGACCGGAGAGCGTGCCCTTCTGAGCGGTCCGGGGACCGACTTGGGTCGAGACCTGCCGTCATCCCATCCGGACAACGGTCTCTGGTGGCGTCATCGGCAGCACGCGTTCGAAGGCTTCACCGGCCTAAAGGAGCCTTCGATGGTTCGAGGGCGAACAGATCAACTTTTACCACCAGCCACGGCAGCTCGATCAGTCAGTTGCCGCCATCGCCAGTTGGTTCGGCAGGCATCTTTCGGCCAGGAAGGCCGTCCAGAACGGAGAACACTGCTCATGACTGACGCTTTCAGCGAAATCACCAGCCAGATCGGCGCGCTCGCCGTGCTTGTGGACGCGCGGAACTGGGCCGGGCTCGCGGAGCTCTTCGACGCGCAGGTGCGCGTCGACTACACTTCGCTGTTCGGCGGCGAAGCACAGACGATGTCGGGCGAGGACCTCGTCGGCAGTTGGCGGCAACTTGTGCCGGGCTTCACCCATACCTCGCACCTGATCGGCACTCCATCGGTCAAGGTCGACGGCGACCGAGCAGAGGCTTCCGCCTCCGTGACAGCCTGGCATGCGATCACCGATCAGGCCGTGGATGGCGGCGGCGTTTGGACAGTCCACGGCTGCTACGAGATGGCGCTTGTAAAGCATGGCGGCGTTTGGCGTATCGCAGCGCTGATCCTGGCCCGCGCCTGGGTGGAAGGAAATCCCGACCTACCGAAGATTGCAGGCGAGCGAGCGAGACGGAGCTGAGGCATGACAATCGCTCAGCGCGTGGCGCTCGTCACCGGAGCCAATCGCGGTCTCGGTTTTGAAGTCGCCCGACAATTGGCCGCGCAGGGGTTCTGGGCATGCCTTGGCGTGCGCGATCTCGCCAAAGGCGAGCGGGCTGCGAAGACGTTGGGCCGCAACGCACGAGCGGTTGCACTCGATGTTGCAAGCGCATCGGCGCCCAGGGAAGCCGTAGGCGAAATTGAACGTCGCTACGGACGATTGGATGTGCTGATCAACAACGCCGCTGTGCATTACGACGATGGCGCTCGTGCGATCGACCCGGACTGGACCGTTGTGAGCGAGGCCTTCGAGACCAATGTGATCGGCGCCTGGCGGGTCGCGGCCGCGTGCGCCCCGCTTCTCGCCGCGGGCGGCCATGGCAGGCTGGTCAATGTCTCGTCGGCGGCCGGCGCGCTGACGTCCATGAGCGCTGGCACGCCCGCCTATTCGGTAACGAAAGCCGCGCTGAACGCGCTGACACGGATTCTGGCGGACGAGCTCCGTCCAGCACGCGTCCTCGTCAACGCCGTATGCCCCGGATGGGTCGCGACCGATATGGGGGGCAGTGGTGGGCGTCGTGTCGAGGAAGGCGCGGCTGGAATCGTCTGGGCGGCTACTCTGTTGGACGACGGACCGAGTGGCGGCTTTTTCCGAGACCGACAATCCATTCCCTGGTGACGACCATCGGATCGACGGTAAGCATTCGGTAAGTACCGCGGGGCGCCCATCGTTGCCGGATGTCAGTCGAGCTTCCAGTAGCGCTCAATGATGCTCGGATTGGCCCTGTGGATTTCGATGAGCTCTTTGAGATTATCGATGCCGGATCTGGTAAGCGCGATGGCGCCCTCGTCGTTGGCGTCATAGACGGCCAGACATCCGTCTCCCGGATCCATGTCAAGGGCGACATCCAAAAGCCAGTCCACATCCTCGCCGAGCATCTCGGCGACCTGGGCTATTGTGACGACTGCGCTTGGTGAAGGCATGATCGGGCTGTCTCACGCCTGGTGCGCGATTGCCAGTTCCAGGGGAGCAATTCGTCGAGCCGCTGAGCAGGATGGTAAGCGATGCGGGCCAGCACATCCGTGAGCCACGCCTGCGGATTCATGTCGTTCATCCGCGCCGTCACGATCAGCGCCCGCTTGCTCCCGCGATGGTTCGCCAACGGGCCAGACGATCCATCTCCACGCCGTGCCTGCTTGCTCTACGATGAGTCGATGGCTGGCGTGGCGGCCAGGATAGATGCCGTACGTCTTATGAGAGGCGTCATTTGACCAGCGAATGTTGCTGAGGATCTGCTCTGGTTCGGACACTCGACCCTCCCGAGTTTGGCAGTCATGGGTCGACATGGTGTCGCGAAAAAGGGAAAATATGCGTTTCAGATATTCAACGCGTACCTGGCTTGTTGTGTCATGCGTCTCAAGTAACCGAGATAACAGGTTCAACTTGGGCGACAAAGGGATGCGCTTGTCACGCCTGGAATAATCTTTGTTCCGGTTCGCGACGATAGTTGTCGAAGGTCAACGTGCTCGTTCTGTTTTGTTAGGCTCGGTATTTTGCAGCGGCGTTAGACCTCGCTGCAGTGGCCGGTGCATCGGCCTTCGCACAGTGGGAGACCGGAGGGCGAAGGCGTAGACGTGATGTCTGTCGTGACGAACTGCGTAGGACGGGCCTTCGGATAGAGCGCCCACAACTTAATGCCTCGCGCTTCGCCTGCATCGCGAGGGGGTGCTCCGTGATGCTTGAACAGACCGTAGGCGTAGGCGGCCCACATTCGTCGTTCCTGAGCATGCATAGACCACGCTCGGAAACCACGGTCCCTGCCGGCGTGAGCAAGATGCGGCACGGCCCGTTGCGGCTGAGATACACCGCTGAGTTGTCGCGATACATCCCACCGAAATGACCGAGGAACCGTGTTCCGGTGCAACTGATGAGATCCGCAGTCACTCACACCCCCCGGTTGGGCGTAACGTACATAGCTAGGCGATTGCGCAGGGCGAGCCCAAGGTCCTGGAGTTTCCCTCCTATCTGCCGGCGGCGCGCCCATGTCCGGCTAGGAGACCATTTCGTGCTTGCTGGGAGACAGGATCAGCCGGTAGGCTACCCGAAGGACGGGAAATCGGTTGTCCATTTGGTAAATGTCGGATCGCATCCACAAGCGCCGAAAGGGAGGCAATAATGTCGGAAGCCGTCTATAAGGTGGTAGAGATCGTCGGAACCTCTGAGCAAAGCATCTCGAAGGCCATCGATAATGGCATTGCCAGAGCTGCTGGTACATTGCGTCATCTCGGGTGGTTCGAGGTTGAGCAGATCCGCGGCAACATCAAAGATGGCAAGGTCAACCGCTACCAGGTGACATTGAAGGTCGGCTTCACGCTCGAATAGCGCATAACCGCGAAATGCGTCCGTGACCGTAGGTCAATCGTGCGGGCGCAGACGATTTAGAACCATCGTTCGTGGAGTAAATATTACGGTGTCTTACTATCGTTGCTATTAATCTCAAGGAGGTCGTGAGGGTCAATCTGCGTTGCGACGACAGTATTGAGACATTGGGATTGGCGCAGTTAGGCGTTGGGGCGAACGTCATCATCGGCCTTCATCTCGCACACTTGCCACCCGAGGAGATAAACCGCCTCCGCTTTCGGCTCTATGAACGATACCGGCCAGGGGCGCCGAGGGATGGGGAGGCAAGGGGGAGTTGCGGATTGAGCGGATCCGGTCGGCGTGGGCGCGATGAACGACATAATCGGGTCGCCGTGCGACATGCGGTCCGGAAACAAGCCAGCCCGGCGCAGTTTGAACTTCCGACCGACAATGCCGGCGACGGCGCCACGTCAGCGGAGGCCCGCCGCTGGCAACGCATCTGCGGAGTTGCCGGTTCGGTTCGGCGCCAACCCTCGCGGATCACGCCACAGGTCGAAGCTGACTCAGGATGAGGTTGCGGGGCGGACTGCTTTCTCGCAGCTAAAAGTCTCGGATGTGGAGAAGAGCGTCCATAACGTCACGCTGGAAACTATGGCGGTTCTTGCTCATGCCGTCGCGGTTGAGGTCGGGAATCTGTTGAGACCACCGGAGCATCGCGCGAGGTGAATCCGACACGCCGCCCGCAGTCCGAAGTCCGGCATCGCTCACGACGGTGTAGCCCTGCTCGGCCAGGTCGCGGTGCGGCTGCCGGTGATCGACATCCCCTGCAACCGTCGAGGCCGGTCGGAGAGCGCACGGCTGTTGCCGGAGGATGGCGTCGACATGCCGGAACCGCGGCTGCTGCGGCTAATCGCCACGCAACGGCGAACAACGGCGGTCCTGCAGTGCGCCCGACGTCGGCCGGCTGTGACGGTCTTCCGGCGTGATGTCGGGATTTCCAGCGCCAGAGCGGGCGAAAGTGTCTCCAGTGGGAAAATGACCGTCGCGTCCAGCCGGCACGGGAACAGTCTGTCGAGCCCGGCAAAGATCAAACGATCGCTATCGTGCAGCCTGATCCTCGCCTGCACAAAGCGTTTCAGAACGACAAACTGGTGGCCTCGTGGCGGACGAATATGATCTTGGCTTGCAGGGCCACACGAGGCCGGAGCCAGGCTCCCTGTTGCGCCACAATGAGGCGATTGAAGGCTTCATCGAGATTCTCGTCGTCATCTGCTTCCCGGTAGCCACAGTAATTCATGGTTTCACGGCAGGAGACGCGTGGCAAAGCGGCGGCAAAGTCAGGTGGCAGATGCTCATTCCCGGTTCAAACGCGACTGCGTTCGGTTACGTTGGTGATGCCAGGCGACGGCAGGCGCCGCAACTGCCCCGGTAGCCAGTTCACAGCGTTCGAACCACGCGCCGCGTCTTGGCAGCTGATCCTCTCCGGCGATGAGTAGCGCGCCCTGATGCATCGGTGTCATATCGGCTTGCCTTCGCTGCCATGCCAGTTCGCCATCAGCGTGTTGCTGGGCAGCGTTTTGTCCATCGCCTTGTGCGCTGTTTGAGCATCAGCCACTGGCAGGCCCTTCGGATCTAACAGGCCGATTTGGACAAGAACCGACGCCTGGTCCCAGTAGATGTGCTCGTGCACCAGCTTATCACCACTAAACTGCACGATGGCTACCAGCGGAATTTCAACCTTTCGCCCGGTCGGCGGAATACCTGGCAGCATCCAGTCAATTTCGGACGTATGGGTGAACGAAAAAAGCATTTCATCGACCAGACTGTTCTCACCAACGGTTCGGCTGATCAACTCCATGGCGATGTCAGGTGGATTCGCACCGATGAAGTGGTACTTGTAAAAGCGCTTCAGCTGATCATGGCCGACGCCGCCGGTCATCGTGGGAATATGGTTCACATATGGCTCTGCCACCATTGTCGCCATCGTGCCATCCACGTCGCGCGTTTCGAACTCGGTGCGGGTATGCGCTTCCCACAATGCGACAAGATCGCGATCCGGCATGATTGGCTCCCTCGGGGCGGACAGACCCACCTCGGCACTTCCCAGATCGACAACCGAGCTGGCCCTCCGTTGGATAACCTAATCTCGGTCAGCGGCCCAGAGACCCAAGAACGAATAGGGCCGGGAAGGAGAGCCGCCATGTCCGTCGTCAGCCGATCGACCGGGTCGTCTAGGATCACCTCGCCATGCGGGACAGTCACCTGGCGGCGGCCGTTATGGCCTCAAGGTCATGTCGTTCGATCAGGCCGCCGTCCGCCTCGCCGGAGGCTTCACCCGCGCCATCGACGAGGAAGGCCAGCGCACGGCGATCCACGCGTCGCTCCCCGCGACGCCAATGGGCGAGCTGGAACGCACCAAGACGCTTTCCAGCATAACCGACGCGGCCGCTGACACGCTCCGCAAGGTAGCGCACACCGGCATCGACCTCGCAGCAAGCGCCGGTGACCATGCCCGGCTCGACGCCATCTTCGGGCTGGAAGCGGCCGTTCTCAAGGCGAAACATATGGCTTCGAAGGGCCTGATCCGGAAGTACTCGCGGTGATGATCGCCGCGAAGGAGAAACTGGTGGAGCTTGGCGCGCGGCTGGTACCGGTGACGTTCCTGCCGGTGGTGGACGCACTGAGGGCGTGGGGTCGTGTCTGCTCCGTAGAAACGGCCGTGGCACACGAGGCGACCTATCCGAGCCGCGCACCAGAGTACGAGGCCGGCCTCGGCGGCTTTCTCGCATCGGCCTCCAGGATCAGTGCAACTGAGCTCGGCAAGGCCGGGATTGAGCGCCGCAGGTTCGCCGGCAAGGTCGCCGAGGTTGTTCAGGATATCGATGTGTTGATCGCCCCGTGCTGAAAGCACCGACGCCGAGCCTCGCAGAATGGTCGGAAATGGTCGCGGGCGACATCTCGCACATTCTGCGCTTCTCGGCGGAGTTCAATTTCACCGGGCAGCCGGCGATCACGTTGACGGGCGGCTTCGACAAGCGCGGCACGCCGATGGGGTTCCAACTCGTCGGCAAGCATTTGTCGGAACACCTGTTGCTGCGTGCCGGCCACGCCTGTCAGAGCAGTACTGACTGGCGCGCGCGCCATCCGGTGCTGGATTGATCGCCAACGGCGCCGGCGTCGGTGCACGCCGCGCCGGCGTGCGTTGGGCGGCGAGTGCGGGCATTGCGGCCGGCGGCCAGCAGCAGCTTCGCAGGCTGCACCGATGCGCAGCGCCATCGGCTCGTCGAACAGACACCCGACGATCTGCATGCCGAGCGGCATGCCCTCGCCGGACGAGCCGATCGGCACGGCCAGCGCCGGATTGCCGGTGACGTCGAACGGATACGGTGAATCGCACCCGCACAGCCGGGGGGCGCCACGATCTGCAGCGGCACGAAAGTCGGCTCACCGATCACACCACGCTTGCGCGCTTCATGGCGCAACGTCCATAGCAGCCCAAGATTTACACCGTACAGGCGTGCAACTTCAGAAGCGGTGACCCGGGGCTGAAAGCTTTCTGCCAGGATCTGTGCCTTCTCTTCGGCCGTCCAACGCCGTCATCGCGCCTCTCCGGCGATGAGCTCAATCCGCCGATAGTCCCTCGCTTGATGACGGGCTTGATGACTGTCTTCAAGACCGTCATCAAGCTTGGCA
Organism: Acetobacteraceae bacterium; assembly: GCA_030037665.1. GTDB lineage: Bacteria > Pseudomonadota > Alphaproteobacteria > Acetobacterales > Acetobacteraceae > JASHVB01. The sequence goes on along the minus strand of JASHQG010000151.1, from coordinate 2,636 downwards.
TCCTTCATGGCAGCGCCCCCACGTGGTCTCTCACCGCGCAAAACTTGGCGAGCCATCCCGCTCCTTCAAAGGTGGGGAAGTCGCAGCGGTTACATCAAGGACGACAAGTGGAAGTCGTTTGCGTCGATCGACCAGGCCTCCGCCCCGCATGACATGTCCGCTACTCGGGCCGCGAATATCTGCGCGGCTCGGCCCATGCCAACTCGGCCAAGGGCTTCACTGATCGGGTCCGCCGGACCGTCGCCGACGTGTTCCATCACATCAGTCCGCGCCATGCCGACCTGTCTTCCAATCAGATCGGCTTTCGTTGATCGCAACGTGTGCCCCAGGACAGGCGGTGCGACGGACACCCAAGCGGCGATAAGTTACCCGCACTCCAATTGGCAGCGGTGTGCAGCTCAGCTGTGGGGCGCCAACTGCGCCGGACTGCTCGCGGCCGCATCTGGATCCAACACGACGTCGCCGCGTCTGGGTCACAAAGGCGGCGTCGCTCAGCGAGCAACCGACGCCACGCCCTCCAGTAACCGGGACGGCGTCGCAATTTCGACTAAACTTGTGATCAAGCTCACTGCGCCGTGACCTCACGAAGCCGAAATCTATACAGCGCTGGTCGCTCATGGCTTCGGAGGATGCGTTGTTCAAGGCGCCATGCAGCAAAGCTGACGACACCTTCTTTGCGACCCTCGCCGCGTCGCATGATCACGCCCATTGCCATATGATCGTCGAACGGCTGCCTGACACTAACAGTTGGAACTGGACAGTGTGGCGACCAGGCGATGCACCGACATTGCAGACTGGTGAAGCCGATCGTCTGATCGCGGCGTTCCTGGCCACCAAGAGCATCACGGCCCGCCCGCGCCCGTCTGTGCTGCTCGTAGAGCCGCACCGGCATTCCAGCCGTAACGGTATCTGGAGCGGCCGGCCGCACGACCTGCATTGGTGCCACGTTCAGCAAACTAAAGTGGCACAGGCGACCGACCTGCGCATTGTATATCCGGAGCGGGACACGCGACGGGGTAGCACCGCATGAACGGCCGCCCCTTTTCCCCAGACGAAATCGCGTTGATAGAGCAGCGGTACCGCGAGGGTGCGCAGTACCGTGTGATCGGCCGCGAGTTCGATCGGCCCAAGGGCACGCTCGCCGGTGTGATCGCTCGGGCGATTGCCGCCAAGCGCGTCATGCCACGCAATGACTATTTCACGCGGGAGCTGGTCGATGCGTGACGCAGGAACCCGCTCGTTCGCAGGCGGGCGAGGTGTCCCGCATGGGAGCGCGACCCGGAACGGAGAATAGTGCCCGTACCGAGTCCTGCTGCCCTTTGAAAGGGTCTGGCGCGCTGTTGCGCCATGATACCGTTGAGTTATCTAGGACTCGTCGTCTCATTCCGAAGGGCAAGATGACACCCGCCTCACGGGCGACGTTCATCGCCATGACGGACAAGTTGGTCAACGCGTCCTCGGCCTCCGTCCGTGCATATCAAGCCCCCTTGAATCGCGGCTGCCGCTTTTCGACAAAGGCCTTGCGTGCTTCCTTGGCATCATCCGAATGTTGCAGGATCGGACTGGCGTTGGAGGTCAGCACCATCGTTGCCTCCATCGTGGTATCCAAGGAGGCGCGCATGATACGCTTGCCGATCCATTGCACCAGCGGCGGCCGAGCGATTATTTTGGAACAGAGTTCGCGGGTGGTTTCCTCAAGTTTGTCAGTTGCCACCAGATGATTGAGCATGCCCCACTCGTAAGCTCGTTCTGCGCTCAGTTCGCCCGTGTAGGCAAATTCCAACGCTCGTCCGAGCCCAACCATTTTCGGCAGATAATAGGATCCGCCGTTCTCGATGATCTGTCCGGCATTATGGTACCCAATGAAACGGGTTCGATCGCAGCCGATACGGATATCGCAATGCAGCGCCATGTCCATGCCGGACCCCACTGCCGGCCCGTTGATCATGGCGATCGTCGGTTTGCGGATTTTGGCGATGTCGAGGTGAAGTTGGGTAAAGCCGTGGAAGAAGTGCTGCCGCGTGCCATCCAGACCCTCGTGCGCACTTCGGTTGCCCGGAAAGTTTTCCCCCGCATCCCCTCTGTTCGAGCCAAGGTTCGCTCCTGAGCAGAATGCCCGACCCACGCCGGTTAGGATAATGACACGGACATTGGGATCGTCGTCACCCGCCCGCATGTATTCACCGACCTTCGCGACGGTGCTGTTTTCCTCGGCTGTTCCGACCAGGGCGTTCAGTCGTTCAGGGCGATTGAACCTGATCCAAAGGATACCGCTGTCCTCGGGTTCATATAGCAAGTGATCGACCAGTTTCGGCCCCATCGGTTCCTCCCTTTCTGCGTTTCCACACAGTGACGGAGGACAGCGCTACTCGGCAAGCTTGTGGCATTCCTGCCCGTGATCGATAGTTGTCTCAACCCAACGCCATGCGGGATACGACGCGATGCCGAGCGACAACAACGGACCTCTCGCCGGTATTCGCGTGCTGGATCTGACCACGGTGCAGATGGGTCCTTGGTGCAACCGCATCATGTCCGATTTCGGCGCCGACGTGATCAAGGTGGAAGCGCGCGAGGGCGACTCCTCTCGCTACACCGGCGTCCGCAAGCATCGCCGCATAAGCGGCGCGTTCCAGCGC
>JASHQG010000150.1 GCA_030037665.1 Acetobacteraceae bacterium | reverse complement strand
GTCGTTGCCGATCGGGGCGCGGAGATCGCTCGGCGCATGATCGACTTTCTCCATCGCCACGACGCTGATGCGCCCCGGCCCGGCGCGGCCGAAGGCACCATCGCGGGCATCTCCTGGCACCGGCAAGGCAACGGTCCGGCACTCCTGCTGCTGCCGTTCTTTCTCGCGCCGTCGCAGTGGCAGCCGGCGCTTCCCCTGCTTTCGCAGCACTTCACCGTCGTCAGGCTGGGCGGTCCGTATCTGGGCGGCATCGCGGCGCTTGAGGACCGCGCCCGTGCGCCCAGCTACCGCGCCATGGTCAGCACGCTGATCGACATGATGGCACCGCAACCGGGCGAGAGGATCCTCGATGTCGGCAGCGGCTCCGGCGCACTGGACCGCATGATCGCGGGGCGGTTTCCGGCCAACGCGATCGTCGCCACCGACGTAAACCCGTTCCTGCAGCGCGAAGCCGCGGCGCTGACGCAGCAAGCCACGATCGAATTCCGCCTTGCCAATGCCGAGGCGCTGCCGTTCTCCGACGCATCATTCGACTGCGCATTCACCGTCACCGTGTTCGAGGAGTGCGATGCCGATCGCGCCTTGCGGGAACTCTGGCGCGTACTGCGTCCGGGCGGACGGGCCGGCGTGATCGTACGTGCCATCGACCTGCCGCAGTGGTGGAACCTGCCACTTCCCGATGGGCTGCGCGCGCGTGCGGAGGCGCCGCCTCAATCGGTGGCAGCACACGGCGTGGCCGACGCCAGCCTGTACCGCCGCATGCGCGCAGCAGGGTTCGACGATCTGGTCTGTTTCCCGTCACTGGTGACACTCGACCGACCCGATGGCCCGATCTGGCACTACCGCGAGGACCATCTCCTGTCGCTCCTGTCCCCGGAGGAAACCGAAACCTGGCACGCACTCACGGCCGAAGCGCGCCGTAACGGAACCCTTCTGATGGCGCATCCGATGCACTGTGCCGTCGGTGTCAAGCGGGCATCGACATAGGGCATGGAATCGATGCCGCGCGAGGGGACCACCCATCACGGCGAGGTGCGCAGCCATCACGAAACGCCACAGAGCTGGCGCGAACTCGCCCGTGTCACAACGGGCTGCGGCGACGAGCTGGTGCTGCGCGAACGGGCGGGGACATTCGAAATCCGCTGCAACGGCTGGGAGCTGATGTCCAGTCGTGCGCACTACTCCGAACAATGGATGGCACGCATCGCGTGCGAACGTCTGCCGACAGATGCGCCACGCGTGCTGATCGGAGGCCTCGGCATGGGATTTACGCTGAGGGCGGCGCTGGATGTTCTGCCTGCGGCGGCCGAAGTCGTTGTCACCGAGTTGCTGTCAGAGATCATCGCCTGGAACCGCGGTGTGCTGGCGTCCCTCGCCGACCGCTCACTCGACGATCCGCGCGTCAGCGTCTTGTGTGCCGATGTCGCCGCACTGCTGCAGCCGGATAGCTTTGATGCGATCATGCTGGACGTGGACAACGGACCAGATGCGGTGATGCTTCGCGGCAATGCATCGCTCTATTCGCCGGAGGGTGTGCAGCAGATGCAACGTGCATTGCGCGAGCGCGGTATTCTCGCCGTCTGGTCCGCCAGTCCCTCGCCACACTTCGAGCAGATCCTGCGCGAGGCCGGCCTTCGGTGGGAGCGCATCGACATCCCCGCGCGCGGCTGTGACGGGGATCCGCTCCATTCCATCTATCGTGCGGCCCCGGCGGTCGCTGCAGGCTTCACAGTGACCGCACATGCATGATCGCAAGGCCACCGATCCTCTTCCGCGACAGTCGCTTCGTCGTGCTGAACAAGCCGACCGGTCTGCCGGTGCATCCCGGACCGCAACGGCGAGCGAGCGTTGAAGACTGGTTCTCACAACTCTCGCGCCGCTCCGATGGTCCGTGGCTGGTGCACCGTCTGGACGCCGACACCTCCGGTTGTCTCGTCGTCGCGCTGCGTCGCGCCGCGCTGATCGCTGCGCAGGAGGAGTTCGCCAACGGGCGCGCGCACAAGATCTACTGGGCGATCGTACGTGGCGTGCCGTCCCAGACGTCGGGAACGATCGACCTGCCGCTGCGCCGTCAGAACGCGAAGTCCGGCTGGCGCATGGCGCATGATCGGGCCGGCCAACCTGCCGTCACGAACTGGCGATTGCGCGGCGAGGCCGGCGACATGTCCTGGCTGGAGCTGCATCCCCGCACCGGTCGGACGCATCAGGTCCGCGCGCATTGCGCTCTGCTCGGATGTCCGGTGATTGGCGATCCCCGTTATGGCGGTGGCCCCGGAACGCTCCACCTGCTCGCACGCGCCATTGAACTTTCACTTGATCCGCCGCTGGCTGCGATCGCGCCGCCGCCGTCGCACATGCTGGACGCTCTCGAACGCTGTGGCTGGCGGGAATGAACCGCGGCCGACCGTGGAGAACCACTGAGCGGCGCCCCTGCTTGGCTGCGCCGAGGCGAACGGCCCGACATCAGTAGAGTTGGCTAACCTGCGTGTCGACCAGCGCGTCGACACGACGACCAGCCTGCGCCGCGGTTCGGGGTATTGAACGAGACGTCGGAACAGTCTGCACCGAGCCGACCGGCCGACACATCAATCCTGCCGCGGCGCCCTGCCGCTCCGCCTTCGCACCACCATCACTTTCCCCTACGCTTGGCCGTCCTCCCAGCGAACGGAGCCCCGGATGTCCCTGCGTGAAAAAGTCGCCGTCACCGGCGTCGGCGAAACGGCCTATATGCGCGGCACCGACCGCACGGCGCTGTCGTTGCAGCTCGAAGCGTCGCTCCGCGCAATCGAGGATGCCGGACTGAGGCCGAGGGACATCGACGGCCTCATCCCGTACGGTTTGGGCGTCGTCGCCGAGGACCTCGTCACCAATTTCGGGATTCCCGACCTGCGATTTTCGGCAACGACGCCGATGGGTGGCGCGACAGCGGTCGCGTCGATCCAGTGTGCCGCCGCGGCGATCAGCGCAGGCATCTGCAATCACGTGCTTCTGTCGCTTGGCCGTACCGGCTATTCCGGCGGGCGCATCGGTGCGCGCGTTCAGCAGATGCCCCAGTTCCGCATGATCGGCGAATTCGAGATGCCGTCGGGTGCGATCGCGCCGCCGCAGCTCTATGCGCCGATGGCGCGGCGCCACATGGAGACATACGGCACAACGTCGCTGCAGCTTGCCGAGATTGCCGTGAATACGCGCAGCAACGCGATGCGCAATCCGAATGCGACGATGCAGCGACCGATCACCGTCGAGGACCATCAGAACTCGCGCATGATCTCCGATCCGCTGCGTCTCCTGGATTGCAGCCTGGAAAGCGACGGCGCCGCGGCGGTGGTGATCAGCGCCGCCGACCGCGCGCGCGACATGAAGCAACCATCCGTGCTGGTCATGGGAGTGGCCGAGGGCCATCCGGACTCGCCAAGCGCGATCACCCAAAGGCCCGACCTGACGACACTCGGCCTGGCGAAGGCCGCGCCGAAGGCGTTCGCCATGGCCGGGGTGACGCACGACGATATCGATGTTGCCGAGATATACGACTGCTTCACCTACATCGTGCTGTGCCAGCTGGAGGACGCGGGCTTCTGCAAAAAGGGCGAGGGCGGACCGTTCGTCGCCTCGGGCGCGATCCGCACGGAGGGGAAGCTGCCGGTGAATACGCACGGTGGGCTTTTGTCGCAGGCGCATATCGCCGGGATGAACCACATCGTCGAGCTGGTGCGCCAGCTGCGTGGCGAGGCGGCGAACCAGGTGAGGGATGCGGAAATTGGCCTGGTTACCGGCTACGGCGACATGGGCGACGGATCGGTTGCCATCATGCGGAGGGCGTGACGATGGCGGGATACGCAAAACTACGGCCAGAACCAAACGCAGACACCCAGCCATATTGGGACGGCATGACTCAACATCGTCTGTGCCTGCAGCGCTGCGCCGACTGCGGCAAGGTGCGACATTATCCGCGGCCGATGTGCGATGCGTGCCATTCGATGCAGGTCGAGTGGTTCGATGCGAGCGGGCGTGGGCGCGTGCACAGTTGGACGGTGACGCATCATGCGTTCCATCCGGGGTTCAAGCCCGACCTGCCGTATACGCTCGTCACGGTTGACCTGGCGGAAGGCGTCAGGATGAACGCGCAGCTTCGCCGGCTCGATCCCGGCGAACTGCGGATCGGAATGCCGCTACGGGTGGAGTATGAGCTGGCGACGGACGGGTTGACGCTGCCGGTGTTTGTCCCGGCAGACTAAGATTGCCGCGTCGCGGCGGCCGAACCGGTTGCCAGTCTGCCTCGCCGTCGCGTTGACCCGGCGCGTCGGTCACACGATCTGGATGGCCGCGGCGAGCGTGATTGCCGCCCGATTGCGGTCATTCTGGTCCTGCTCCGAAGCATACCTCGCGTCCAGAGAGAGACGGCCCCAACGTTCGCTTCGACACATCGTTCCAGGTTTCCGCCATCGGTTCCACGAGGCCGGCGACATCTCACGGCGAAATTGGCCTGTTGCCCGGCGTCTGGTCTTCTGCAAGGCGGTGCACAGCGTCCGTCCGCCTGATCGGTGAAAATCCCCATCATCGCACTTCCTAAGCCGGCGGAGCCGGAACCAGACAGAAGTGGCGTATACATTCCCGGGAGAGATGGGGAGAGGGCAAGATGAACGAGGCTCTGACGGAATGCTGCGCCGAGAAGCTTGCCGGCGTGCTGTCGTGCTGCGACAGGGCGGTGATCACGGGGACGCTGCCGCCGGTTTGCTACGCGGGAGAAATGACGCTGGATCTCGTGACGTATGCATTCCGGATGGTCAACGGCCGGAATTTTGTGAGGCCGCTGCGCGAACGGATTCGCGGCACGGCGGTGAGGCTCGCGGCGTGCGCGGGGATCACGATCGAGCACGTGACCAAGGCGCGTATCCGCAGGGAAGACATCGTGACACGCGTGCCGGCGGCGCGGGGCGATCGTCCGCGACCCGTACGCATCATCTCGGCGATGGAAACCTGCGTGCCGTACCAGACACTCAAACATGGCACGCCCATC
>JASHQG010000019.1 GCA_030037665.1 Acetobacteraceae bacterium | reverse complement strand
CTTCGCAGATCGCCAGTTGTACAGCAGGCTCTCCGAAATCCCGTGCCGCCGCGCCACGACGCGGATCTTGCCGCCCTCCGCTTCGAGCTCGGCCAGCAGCGCGGCCTTCTCCTCCGGCGTCCATCTCCGACGCCGCTCAACCCGCGCGAGTACTTCCACTTCCGACATGCGCCGCTCCTTCTGGCGAGTAGGCCGGCGGAATCTCACCGCCGGCCTCTCTCAGAACGGTGCGTGAAACTCTCGCTTCACACCGCTCCCATCAGGCAAACGTGCCTTGCATGCCGATCTGCCAGTGCACGAAGAGGCTCCGTTGATCTCGTACCAGCCGCTGCAGGAATTGGCTGGCGCGGATCTTGTGGGCCTTGAAGCGCTTGTACTTCCGCATCGCCCACGCCAGAAGCGTCTGATTGACGTATCGGAGCATGGGATACAGGGCCGAAGGTGTATACCGCCCGTAGTAGCCGATCCACCCTCTGAGGAGCGGGTTGACTTGCCGTGCGATGTCCACCAGCGACGTCTGTGTTCGACGCCGGATGCCCAAGTCCCGAATTGTGGCCCGCATCATCTTGAGCGCCGAGGGGCTGACCGCGGGTGTGAAGCCGCAAAGCAGTCTTCCGCTTCGCGTCCCTCTTACGGCCCGTGCCCGAAATTCGTATCCGAGGAAGTCGAACTTCACGTTCGGATACGTACCTCCGCGCCTTCCGTCTTTGCAGTACACAATTCTTGTTTTGGTGGGATGCATCTCGAGTCGGCACTCCGTCAGCCTCGCCTGAAGTTCGGCCTTGAGGGCCTCAGCTTCCTTCTCGGTCCGACAGTGCACCAGCCCATCGTCTGCATACCGGCACCATGGGAGGTCTGGGTGTGTCCGTTTCATCCAGAGATCAAACGCGTAGTGCAGGAACAGATTCGCCAGCACTGGGCTAACCACTCCCCCCTGAGGGGTTCCGCGATTTCGCTCGATTATAGTGCCGTCCTGCTCCATGGGAGCTGTCAACCATCTCTCGATGTAGAGCAACGCCCATTTGCATACTACGTGTTTCTGAACTGCCTTGAGCAAGAGATCGTGCGGGATGTTGTCGAACAGGCCCTTGATATCAAACTCAAGAACCCAATCGTACTGCCAGCATCGCTTGCGCGTAATACCTACGGCATCCAGCGCCGATTTTCCCGGCCTGTAACCGTAAGAGTCTGACAGGAAGACCTGATCGAGCTCCGGTTCGATGAGCTGCTTAACCACCATCTGCGCGATCCTGTCGCTCACGGTGGGCACACCTAAAATCCTTTGGCCCCCACTCTTCTTAGGAATGGGGACGGCGAGAACCGGCGGTGGAAAGTAGCTTCCCGAACTCATCCTGTTCCAGATCTTGTAGAGATTCCCCTTCAAGTCGGCTTCGAACTGCTCGATCGTCTGACCATCCACGCCGGCCGCACCACCATTGGATTTGACCGCTTTGTACGCCTCGTACACTTGCCACTTCTCGATCACGAAGGGCTTGTTGTTTGTCGCATTTGTCGTTGTCATCCTGTTTCCAGTTGCTTCGATATCTACGACCACCTGATTCGACCCCTTCGCTCCGGTCCCATTACAGGACCCTCACCACTACTACGGGTCGATCCGTCCCAATCCCGTGCTTCGGTACTCTCGCCTCACGGTTTTCGCCGCTTGTGCTTCTCCCTTGCCATCACGGGATTGGTTCCCGCAGTTCCGCGTAAAAGCCTGTGTCCGACTCACGCCCCCTATACGCCGGCCGCCATCTGCCCAGTCATCAGGCACCCGACAGACTTGTCCCGCAGGAAGCTCCCGCCTGCGGTTTTGACGACACCTATCCTTTTAACGACGCGTCTTCGTAGGGTTCGCTTTCGCTCGTCTTTCGGACACTCACCTGCTCAAGTTCTGACCTGAGCTTTCGATCCGACGCTCACCACCACGGCTCTTGACCGCGGCAGCTCGGACTGGTTTGGAACCTGCGCCTGAACGCCGATCCCGAGGGGCCCTCCCTCATCTTTCGCGCAGCTTCACGACGATCCGTTTCACCTCCTTTCATTCGTCTCTACGGCACACGGAGCCACAGAAGGACGCTCCAACGGCACGATGTGTCCGCCGTCGGTGCTCGCGCCGCCAAACGTACGAGAGCGAACGCTTACTGTTCAACCGATAGGGCTGGCGTTTCGAGCGATTCGTCTGCAATACAATTGAGCGCCGGCCGATTGAGAGAGCAGGTTTCTAATCTCTCGGCCCGTGCGCCAGTCCGCTACCCCGAGCATTCGGATCAACTGCTGAACCGCCTTCTTGCATTCAGGCGTGCCGCCCTGCCTCAACGCCATCCGGCAACCCAGCACAGCGATCTCAATGTCCGGTTCACCTCGCCATCGATCCCGCAAATTCTCTGTTGTCGCCGGCGGCGGATCGATCTCGTTCAGCAGTCGCATGGCCGCGCGCCGGCGCCGCCGTGCCGACGTGTCGTCTGCCTCAACACCCATATTCGTAGCGTTGATCAGCGCGGTCGCTGCGGCGGCGCCAAACTTCCGCAGCGCCTCTTCCGCCACGGGGCGTGCGAGATCGTCTCCCAATGCGGCGATGAGGCAGGAAACGCCCTCAATGCGGCGAGTTTGCCCGATCACCTCGATCGGTCCGGCCAACTTTCGGGTTTCCGCCAGCAGCAGCAAGCGTTGGAACAGTGTCTCATCTAGGCTGTCCCGAACGGCGCGAGCCGCGGCATTGATGACCGCCTCCTCACCAGCGCGCTCGACTGGATCAGCGATATGACGGTCCGCTTGTAGGAATTCCGCCAGCACAGCGCGCGCATGAAGCGCCGCCAGGGCCTCGATCACGCGGCATCGGGGCTGGAACAGACCGCTCGGCTCGCGTTGGAACAGCAATGTTCGCAAGCGGGGAACAGCCCGCTGTCCGATTCGCATGACCTCGAGCACACCTCGGTCCCCATCGCTCAGCGACGTGAGATGGCACGTCGCCAGCTCGAGTTCGTCCGGTGGGCGTTCCATCTACGCGTCTCAGGGGCCGGCGGATTCGATAGTTCGATCGACCAATCCGGCGATGATCAACCGGAGGCCAACTTCCGCCGTGCGCATTTGTTCCAGTTCCGAGGCCGCCAGCGCTGCCTCATGCCGCCGACGGTTGATCACCTGCTCAACGCTGCCCTCGGTCGCTGCGATTGTCTCCGCCAGGTGATCGTCGAGCTGCCGGGCGAAGCGTCGGAACGTGTTGTCCAAGCCACGTAAAGTCGACCAGCGCAGTCCCTCGGCGTTTTGCAGTATCAATCCGGCAATCTCCTGTTCCAACGCGCGGCGCAGATACCGTTGCCGCGTCGTGCCTGGCAGTACGCGGCGCAATAGGCCAGCAGGCGAGGGAATCAATGTGTGCACCAGCTTCTGGCTGACCCAATAGGGCTCCGGTCCGAGCCGGAATGGCTCAGGCGGTGCCTGTGGCGGCAGTGCGACGTC
>JASHQG010000149.1 GCA_030037665.1 Acetobacteraceae bacterium | reverse complement strand
AACAGCATGCGCCAGGCGATCGACCGAGGCCCAACGCAACAGGGCGCGGTGCCGGCCAGCGCCGATCTGCCCGGGAGGCCGCGCGCCCGGTGTCGGATGGCGTGTTGCAGAATCAGCCACCGCGCGAAGAGATCAGCAGCGTGACGATACCGACCACGTCTGTTGCTGCGCGCGACAGGCTCGACGGGCGCTAAGCGTTGGAATGGCGAAGCTCTGCATCGGGACGTTGATGGCATCCAAGGGCGGCCCGCCGAAGCAGACTGTCATGCTGCGCTGCTCCCTGGCGTCGAATGCACGCCTCCGGGCAGGGCACGCCCTTTCCGCGACGTCTTGCTGCCGAGCAGCATGGTAACGCGAGTCAAAACGACGGACCAGAGCACGGACGGTGTTATTCGACGGTGACCGACTTTGCCAGATTGCGCGGCTGGTCGACATCTGTACCTTTTAGGACCGCAACGTGGTACGCCAGCACCTCCACAGGTATCGCGTAGAGGATGGGCGCGACGAATGGATCGATCGACGGCAACACCACCGTCTGGGAGGCAATGCCCGCCAGCTTCGCCGCTCCGGCCTGGTCCGAGAACACGATCACCTGGCCGCCGCGCGCCGCCGCTTCCTGCACGTTCGACGCTGTCTTCTCGAATAACGGCCCGGACGGTGCGATGGCGATCACCGGCACGGCGGGATCAATCAGCGCGATCGGCCCATGCTTCATCTCACCTGCGGCATAGCCTTCCGCGTGAATGTAGCAGATCTCCTTCAGCTTCAGCGCGCCTTCCAGCGCGATCGGGAAGCACGACCCGCGCCCAAGGTACAACACGTCCCGTGCCTGCGCGATCCGCGTTGCAAGCCGCTTGATCGGCGCTTCGTCATCCATCACTTGAGCCGCCGCGGCAGGGACCTGCAGCAGCGCATCGGTCATCGCCGCTTCTCTTTTCGCGTCGATCGCGCCGCGCGCACGGCCCAGGGCCAGTGCGAGGCACGCCAGCACAGTCAGCTGCGCGGTGAACGCCTTGGTAGAGGCGACTGCAATCTCGGGTCCTGCCAGCGTGTCCAGCACTGCGTCGCTTTCCCGTGCCATCGTGCTTTCCGGCACGTTCAGCACCGACAACACCGGCACTTTCTGTTCTTTCATGTAGCGCAGTGCCGCCAACGCGTCCGCGGTCTCACCCGACTGCGATACCAGCACTCCCAGCGTTCCCGCATCGAACGGCGGGTTGCGATAACGGAACTCGCTGGCAACATCGATATCGGTGGGAAGACGTGCGATCTCTTCAATCCAGTGCCGCCCCGCCAGCGCGGCAAAATAAGCCCCGCCGCACGCCGTCAGGCTGATCCGCGAGAACGACGCGAGGTCGAACGGCAGATGCGGCAAGGCCACGGCGCGCGTCGCCGGATTGATCATGCGGTGCAGCGTGTCGCCGACCGCCGTCGGATGCTCGTGCAGCTCCTTTTCCATGAAATGGCGAAAGTTGCCTTTACCGATCGCCGCGCCGGTCAGCCGGGTGAGCTTGATCTCGCGCTGCCCTTCCACACCAGCGGCATCAAAGAATATCGCGCCGTTCCGCTGCACCACCGTCCAGTCTCCGTCGTGCAGGTAGGTGATGCGGCGGGTCAGCGGAGCCAGGGCCAGACCGTCAGAACCGACGAACATCTCTTCCTCGCCGAAGCCGACCGCCAGCGGTGCGCCGCGCTGGGCGCCGATCATCAGCTCGGGATGACCCGCGAAGATCATCGCCAGCGCATAGGCGCCTTCCAGCCGCTTGAATGCTGCGCCCGCCGCCTCCACCGGCGTCATGCCGCGCTGCAAATTCAGATCGACGAGCTGGGCCACCGTCTCGGTGTCGGTCTCGGTGCTGAATTCCTGTCCGGCTGCTTCCAGCTCCGCACGCAGCTCGGCGTGGTTTTCGATAATGCCATTATGCACGATGGAGACACGCGAGGTGCCGTGCGGATGCGCGTTGTTTTCGGTCGGCGCGCCGTGCGTCGCCCAGCGCGTATGGCCGATGCCGATGGTGCCGGGCAGTGGCGAGTGCTGCAGCACTGCGGCGAGGTTGGCGAGCTTTCCTTCGGCTCGGCGTCGCACGATGTGGCCATTCACCAGCGTGGCGATGCCCGCGCTGTCATAGCCGCGATATTCCAGCCGGTGCAGCGACTCCAGGATCAGCGCCGCAGCAGGGCGCGTCCCAATGACGCCAACGATGCCACACATCAGCGCTTGCCCTTGCGTGCCGCCCGGATCGCCGCCGCGCGTCCAGGCTTGACCACCTGCCGGCTGCGGCCCAGGGCCAGGGCGTCGGCTTCCACGTCCTCGGTGATCACACTGCCGGCGCCAACGAACGCGCCGTCACCGACGCTTACCGGGGCGACCAGTGCCACATCAGAGCCGATAAAAGCGTTGGCACCGATTTTCGTGCGGTGCTTGGCCGCGCCATCGTAGTTGCAGGTGATCGTGCCGGCGCCGACGTTTGTCGCGTCGCCGACCTCCGCGTCGCCGAGATAGGTCAGGTGACTGGCCTTCACGCGGTCGCCGAGCAGCGCCGCCTTCACCTCAACGAAGTTGCCGATGTGCACGTCCGTTCCCAGCACGGTGCCCGGCCGCAGTCGAGCGAACGGGCCAACGATGCAGCGCGGGCCGATGTTGCAGCCTTCCAGATGTGAGAACGCGAGGATCTGCGCGCCGCGCGCCACTTTCACACCAGGACCGAACACCACGTTTGGTCCCAGGGTCACATCGGGTGCGAGTTCGGTATCGGCACAGAGGAAGACGGAACGCGGGTCGACCATCGTCACGCCCGAGTCCATCGCCGCATTCCGCAGCCAGGTCTGCACCACGGCTTCGGCAGCGGCGAGTTCCGCGCGCGAATTCACGCCCGCGAGCTCCTCCGCCGGCGCTTCCACTGCGGCGACGCGCGCGCCTTCCTCGACGGCCAGACGCACGAGATCGGTGAGGTAGTATTCATCCTTGGCATTGTTCGCCCGGACCTTGCCCAACCAGCGCCGCATGTCGGACGCCGAGGCGCACAGCACGCCGGCGTTGCAGAGGCCGACGGCACGCACCTCGTCGCTGGCGTCGATCCACTCGACCACCCGATCGACGTAGCCTCCGCGCGTCATCACGCGTCCGTATTGCCCCGCCTCAGCCGGGCGAAAGGCCAGCATCGCCAGCGCGGCGTCACCGCGCTCCCGCCGTTCCAGCAGCCTGCGCAGCGTCCCGGGCCGGATCAGCGGATTGTCGGCGTACAGCACTGCCACGTCGCCGCTGCCGAATTCGGCGGTTGCCGCCAGCGCCGCGTGCGCCGTGCCGCGCTGCTCCTGTTGAACCACGCAGATGTGTGGCGCGGCTTCTCGCCGCACCGCATCCGCGCCCGGTGCCAGCACGATCACGATGCGACCGAATACCTCCTCGCAGCTCGACAGCAGATGCCGCAGCATCGTGCGGCCTGCGATGCGATGCAGCGTCTTCGGCAGGGCCGATTTCATACGCGTGCCCTGTCCGGCGGCGAGGATGACGGCGGTTGCCTGCATGCCCTTCCCCTGCAACTGTCACAACGGCGTAGCGGTGGAGTCGCCGCCATGTCAAAGGCTAATGTTCTGTTGCCGGTTCAATTCGCATTTCGGAGTGCTACATCCTGCCGCGCACCTTGCTTCTCGATCTCGATGGCACGCTGGTTGACACGGTGCCGGACCTCGCCGCGGCACTGAACCGCATGCTGACGGCGCGCGGGCTGGCTCCGCTCAGCGAGGCCGAGACCGCGTCCATGGTCGGCGATGGCGTGGCGAAACTGGTGGAGCGCGCCCTGGCCGCGCGTGGCCGGACAGTCCAGCCCCAGGACGTGTCGGAGTACTCGGCCGACTACATGACCCACGTGGCTGTCAAGAGTGTGTTGTTTCCGGGGGTCACGGCGACACTGAACGCCCTGGCGAGCGACGGCTGGCGCCTGGCGGTCTGCACCAACAAGCCGGAGGCCGCGACGCGGGCCGTGCTCTCCGCGCTCGGCGTGATGCGCATGTTCTCTGCGATCGGTGCCGGCGACAGTTTCCCGGTGCGCAAGCCCGACCCCGCACATCTGCTAGCAACTCTGCGGGCAGCGGGTGGGACGCCGGACGCCGCGGTGATGGCGGGTGACCACCGCAATGACGTGTTGGCGGCCCGCGGCGCCGGCGTACCGTGCGTGTTCTGTCGCTGGGGTTACGGCACGCCGGCGATGGCGGAAGGCTCCGCGGCAGTGGCCCAGGATTTTGCCGAGTTGGGTGCGATCGCGCGGCGGCTGTTGGCGTAGCCACCCGGCTGGTCGTGTCCATCACGTCCCGACGACGGGTGCCCCTCCCGGGCTGATCCCAGAACCGCGCGAGCACAAGCCCATTGCGCCGGCGACGCTGGCGCACGGGACGTTCGTGCCGGACCGGAAATGCTTTGACGGTCATGACGCCCGGCGGCGGCAGTTCCGGTAAGCGTGGTTAGCTTCCCGTCGCCGCGCGCTCGATTTCCTGCGCGAACCGCATCAGCGCGTCCGCCTCGCAGTCCGACACGGCGTGATACGCAATGCCGCTTTGCCGCCAGGACACGATATTGAACCCCTGGCGTCGCGTCGTGCGGAACGCCGTATCCGCCGCTGCCGTCGCCGCCCACGCGTACAGGTTCACCACGTGTTTTCCGTGCCGGTACACCACGACCGCGGTCGGGCGGCCGTCGATGAAATCCATTCGTCCGCCGACCAGCGGAAAGCCGACATCCTTCAGTTCCGGCACGGGCGGGGAGATCGGCAGCCGCGCCGACAGCCATGGCTTCACTGTGTGCTGGTCGCTGGTCGGCATGTCGGTCAGGTGGTCAGCCATCCGCGCGCGGATCTGACTGTCGATCACCCCCTGCAGTTCGCGGTCGCCGCCCGCCGAATGCCCGCCCAGCACCACCACCGTCAGTGCGATGCCCGCCAGGGCGCCGACCAGGCCGCTGCCAGCGAGCGTCCAGGCTGGTCGGGCCCAGCGGCGCGGCTCCACCTCGGCCGGGGGCGCTTCGCGCGGCAGCGCGGAGCCGATGCGCGCGGCCAGGCCGGGCGGCGCACGATGGTACGTCAGGCGGGTGCGGAGCGCCGTCCGCATCGCTTCTAGCTCCTCAAGTTCGGTCGAGCAGGCGGCGCAGCGGATCGCGTGCCGCGCCACGAGGAAGCGCCGCAGCGGGCCAAGTTCTCGGTCGGACAGCGCCGGCAGCAGCCGGCGATAGCGATCACACGCCATTTGCCGCCTCCGCCGGTTGCGGGCTATCCCACAGCTTGCGCAGCGCCAGGCGCGCACGCGACAGGCGCGACATCACCGTGCCGATCGGCACGTCGATGACCGCGGCGATCTCCTTGTAGGCAAGGTCCTCCACTTCGCGTAGCACGAGCACCTCGCGATACTCCGCCGGCAAGCGCTGCAGCAGTCGCGCCAGTGTCTGGCTGTCCATCCGTTCCAGCAGCAGCGATTCCGGATCCCGCGGCGCGGTGCCCCAGGCAGTCTCCTGGATGGCGCCGGTCTCATCCGTCGGCGTGTCGGACCGGAACACCAGCCGGCTGCTGCGATTCTCCTTCACCCATGTGATGAAGCTGTTCCGTACGATCGCCAGCAGCCACACGCGAATATTACCTCCTCGCCAGGCGTTGAAATAACGATACGCGCGCAGGTAGGCCTCCTGCACCACGTCCTCGGCATCCGCGCTGTTGCCGGTCAACCAGCGCGCCAGGTTGTACGCGGCGTCGAGGTGCGGCATGCACATCACCTCGAACCGCCGCCGCCGCTCATCCTGAGGCAAATTCAATCCCTTGTTACAGCCGCCGACATCCAAGACCGAATCGGAGTGACTCTTATTCCCGGCACCCGAAAAACCCCATTCCTCCGGAATAACGCAACGGGCGCTTCAGTAAGACGGTCATCGGGCCCGGCGGGCGGACCCGCAACGAGGAGTCTCGCATGACATATGATCCGAACGGCACTGACCGCCGGAAATTTTTGCAATGCATGACCTGGGCCGGTACCGCGGCAGTATGGACCATCGTCGGCGGCGTGCCGCGCGCGCGACTAATCGACGGCGCGGAGGCTGCGACCGAAGGGTTCCACTTCGTGCAGATCAGCGACAGCCATCTCGGCTTCGACAAGATGGCCAACCCGCACACCACCGATACGTTGAAGGAAGCGTTGAAAGACATCACGGCGCTGCCACAGCGACCGGCTTTCATGATCCACACCGGCGACATCACGCATCTCTCGAAGCCAGAGCAGTTCGACACGGCGCAACAGCTCATGAAAGTGACAAACCTCACAGTGTATACCGTCCCGGGCGAGCATGACGTGCTGGGAGAGAACGGCAAATCCTATCTGAACCGCTACGGCAAGGGCACCCAAGGCGATGGCTGGTACAGCTTCGATGCCGGCGGCGTGCACTTCATCGGCCTGGTCAATGTTATGGGCGTAGGTGACGGCGACCTCGGCGCTCTCGGCCACGAGCAGTTGGAGTGGATGGAAGACGACGTGACGCACCTGTCGTCCAGCACACCCATCGTGGTGATGGCGCATATCCCGCTGTGGATCGTCTACAAGAAATGGGGGTGGGGTACGGCAGATGGCGCACAGGCGCTGAGCTATCTGAAGCGGTTCGGCTCGGTGACGGTGCTGAACGGCCACATTCACCAGATCATCCAGAAGGTGGAAGGACACGTCGCATTCCACACCGCGCGCGCGACCGCGTTTCCGCAGCCGGCGCCGGGAACAGCCAAGGCGCCGGGACCGATGGCCGTGCCACCGGGCAAGCTGCGCGACTATCTGGGCATCGCCCGGGTCAGCCTGGTCACGTCGAACGGGCCGCTGGCGATCGTCGATAAGCCACTGGCTGGTTGAGGGAGAATTCGCATGACGGACGTTGTGCAGCCGGCCAGCACGGCCCGGCGCGAGGTACTGCGCGTTGCGCTCGGTGCAGGCGTCGGCGCAATCGCAACAATGGCCGTGCGCGCGTCGCGTGCGGCCGATGCGAACCACGTCACCATCGATAACTTCGCCTTCACGCCCAAGACGCTGACGGTGAAGGTGGGCACTAAAGTAACCTGGACGAACAAGGACCAGACGATTCATACCATCGTCTGTCCTCAACTGAAGCTGAAGTCGGATCCGCTCGATACCGACGACAGTTTCAGTTATACATTCCACACGGCTGGGGATTACAACTATGCCTGCGGCCTGCACCCGTACATGAAGGGGCAGGTGATAGTGGCGGGGTAACGGTCCGCCCCGTGCGAGGGTGCCGCCGTATCCGCATCGGTTCGGCGGGCCACTCGCGACGGGGCGTGGTGCGACGTCCCGCGGGCGTTCTTGGCGAGGCCGGCGCGTGGCGCACGCATGCGGTCGGCGCGCTCCGGCGATTAGCAGTCGCGACTGAGCCGGAGTTTCCGGCCGATGCGGTGGACCACGTTGCACCGCGGTTAGCGTGCGATCGTTGATCCTGTGAGGGTCACCACCACCCGACAGAGATCACGGTGCGCCAGGCACGGCCCGGCTGTCGGATGGGGCTGATCTGTCTGGCCGCGTGCTGTGAATTTCGCTGGCGTCGATAATCCAGGTAATTGCCGAGCGGCAACGTATATTACAGCCGCTCGCTGATGATGATCGCAGCACGGCATCCGGCTTTGATCGCGGCAGTCAACCACCGATAGCCTGCTGCGTCCCGTGCGCCATGTGCCAGGCCGGTGTCGCGATGACGCAGCTCCTCGTCACGAAACGCCGCGATCCTGTCACGCAACTCCGCCTCGTCATCACTCAGTGCATCGATCTGGCCGGCGTAATGCGCGTCGATTGCCTCTTCCACGGCGACCGTGCAAGCCATCGCTGCACGTTCGCCCAACGCCCCCGTCATCGCGCCGAGCGCGTATCCGGCGAGGTGCCATAGCGGCAGCATCGCCGTTGGCCGCACGCGGCGTCGCGCAACCAGCTCGTTGAATGCCGCGAGATGCTTGTATTCCTGCTCCGCCATCTCGCGCACCACGTCGGCGCTTGCCGAACGGCGCAGCACCGCAAGTTGGCCGGCATATATCCGCACAGCACCGTATTCGCCCGCGTGATCGACGCGGATCATCCGCTCCACCAAATCACGTGGTGGCACGTCGCCCGGCAGGTCACGCGGGGCGCTCATGCGGATTGCCTCGCCTCGCGCCACAGCAGCACCCCCAGCACCGCCGCAAACCCCAGTGCGAAGATCAGATCCATGGTCGCCATGGAGATCGGAAGCCCCGGGATCAGAAAGGATGGCGCATCGCAGGGCTTCGCCGGCCGCGCCGGCATGCTTGCCAGCTGCTGCGCGGTCGTTCCGCCGCTGATCGTGGGCGCCGCGCATTCCGGCAACGGGCTCGGCCACCAGTGCATCTCAACGCCGACATGCACGAAGGCGATCACGGCACCAGCGAGCGCTGTCAGCACGGCGAGCATCAGCAGCAGCCGCGCCACCCGTGGCGGCACGACGACGGCCAACAATCCCAGCACGATGGCGATGCGATATGGCCAGCGTTCGACCAGACAGAGCGCGCAAGGGGCAAGGCCCTCCCAATGCTCCGACGCAAGTGCTGTGCCAAGCGCCGCGCCGGCAATCAGCGCGCAGAGCAGCCCGATCGTATGAATGGACGGATGTGGCATGCCGCGGGATGTGCGCCGGACCTGCGCGTTGCGCAAGTTGCCAGGGCCAGGACCGCGGCCTAGGTTTCCCGCCGTCGCGACACGGGAGGCAAACCATGCGCCGCATCGTCTGGGGCCGCGCTACATCCAGCAACGTGATGAAGGTGCTATGGGGGCTCGGCGAGCTGAACCTCCCGTTCGAGCGGATCGATGTCGGGGGCTCCTTCGGCAAAACCGACAGGCCGGAATACGTGGCGATGAATCCCACGAAGCTCGTGCCGACATTGCAGGAAGACGATTTTACGTTGTGGGAGAGCAACGCCATCCTCCGTTACCTGTGCCATGCGCATGCGCCTGGTTCGACACTCTGGCCGCAGGACCCACACACGCGTGCAAATATCGACCGCTGGATGGACGCGCAGCAGACGCAATTGAACCGGCCGATGGGCGTGGTGTTTTGGGGCCTCGTGCGCACACCGCCTGACAAGCGGGACCCGGCGGCGATCGCTCAGGGCATCGCCGACACCGCGAAGGCCTACGGGCTAATCGAGCCGCTGTTGGGCCGGCACGCGTATGTCGCCGGCTCGGATTTCACGCTGGCGGACATTCCATGGGGTGTGCATGCGCACCGCTGGTTCAACATGGAATTCGACCGCCCGACGCTGCCGAATCTGCGCACCTGGTACGACCGGCTGTGTGAGCGGCCAGCATACCGCCAGCACATCATGAGCTGCCCGATCGTCTGAGATCTCGCCCGTTCTGCGTGCGGTAGCACTGACGGAGCGAAGCGGCGCGCCGACGGGAGTGGCGTGCGGGGGTCACGGGCAGAACCACGCCACCTCAACCGGTACAGCTTCACAGATCGCCCTTTCCCGATCCACCAGCCGGGTTCAGATCGACGGCAGACTCAATGGCACAATCTCATCCGCCCGCCGCGCCGCCCAATCATGCTGCGGCACCGTGGCCATCATGCGCGCCTGTGCGTCTGCCAGCACGCCAAGCGCCTCGGCATGGTCCAGTGTCAGCACCCGCCCCGCATCGACCACCTTACGTCCGTCGACGAACACGGTGTGCACCGCACGATCAGCCGCCGTGTACACCAGCGAGCGCAGCGGATCGCGCGCAGGCAGCATGAAAGGATTTCTGAGATCGACCAACACCACATCGGCCCGTGCACCTACGTTCAGCCTGCCGAGATCATCCCGGCCCAACGCCTGCGCCCCACCAACCGTCGCCGCATGAAACACCTCCGCCGTATTGGTCGTGGTGATGTCGCGCGCTGCAACGCGCGCAAGGATTGCCGCCAGCCGCATTTCCTCGATCAGGTTATGCGGCGACACATCCGTTCCGAGGCCCATATTCACACCGGCTCGACGGTAGTGGCCGAAGTCCTCCAGTATTTGGCCATAGCGCGCGAATGGCGACGGACAATGCGCCACTGACGTGCCAGTCTCCGCCAGTATCCGAACATCATCCTTGGTGTGCCAGCGGGTCCAGGAGTGGTCGTCCTTGAAGATCGCATGACCGAGAATCGACCGCGGGCCCAGTACGCCGATGTCGCGTGCCCAGCGGATCGGCGTTCGACCGTGGCGGTGCACCATTTCGTTGAACTCGTTGACGCTCTGTGCGCAATGCGTGGTGAAGGGCAGGTCACCAGCTTCTGCCGCGGCGTAAGCTTCGCGCAGCAGTTCTTCAGTACAGGTATCGATCTGCGCGGGGAAAACAATCCCCGATAGCCGGTTGCATGAATGCTGCTTGGCACGCCCGATCAGTGTCAGCGCATCGCGAAATGCCCGCTCTCCCGCAGTACGGTCCCACACATATTTGAGCTGCCATTCGTTCTCCAGATGCCAGCGTGCCGACGCAAAGCCGGGGGCCAGGAACACGCGCAATCCGCTTTGCGCCGCAAGATCGAGCCACCACGGATCGGGCCCCGACAGATCGGCGACCGTGGTAATGCCCGTACGCAGCATTTCGCAATAGGCGACCGTCTTTCCGGCACGACGGCCGTCGGCGTCGGTGCGGAAGGCGAAGGAGCGTTCGTACAGTCCGCTCATGAACATCGCCGGGACGCCATGTTCCTCGCGGATCCCGCGGAAAAACGGCTCGGTACTGGGATGCGAGTGGATGTCGACCAGACCCGGGATCAGCATGAGTGCACGGCCATCAATGGTTTCGCTGGCCGTACCGGTGTAGTTCCTGCCGACGAAGATGATGGTATCACCGTCGAACGCCAGATCCGCGTCGCGCAGATATGCGTGACGGCCGGCGCTGTTATCCCAGGCGACAATCCAGGCCGCGTTTCGGACGAGTGTTGTCATGCCGACCTCCTGCGCTGCGCTATTGTGGCGGGAACGCCCTTGCTGTCCAATCGCCGTACCAACACGGCGGGTGACGGCATGGAATTCGGCTTCTGTGTCATGGCGAACATCGACGAGATCGGCTTCTTTCCGCACGTCGAGTCCCTTGGCTATACCTCGGTCTGGGTCGCTGACAGCCAGATGCTCTTCGCAGACTGCTACGCCGTGCTTGCACTGGCCGCACGTGAGACGCGGCGCCTGCGCATCGGCCCCGGTACGGCAATCTGCGGCACGCGGATTCCGCCGGTGCAGGTGGCGGCCGTGGCGACTCTGAACCGGCTCGCGCCGGGTCGGGTGTTCCTGGGCATCGGTACCGGTAACACCGCCATGCGCAGCATGGGTCAGCGGCCGATGCGTATTGCCGCGTTCGGCGATTATCTGCGTGTCCTCGCGGCGCTGCTGCGCGGTGAGGCGGTGGATTACACGTTAAACGGCGCCCCGAGGTCGATCCGAATGCTGCAGTCGGAACCCGGATACGGCGTTCTGCAGCCCAAGATCCCGCTGTATGTGTCCGGCTTTGGCCCGCGTGCCATGGCGCTCGCGGGCGAACATGGCGACGGCCTGGTGTTCGCTATTCCGCCGCGCGGCGTGCCGGTATCCGAGGCTCTGGGCCATGTGCGCCAAGGCGCCGCACGTGGGCGGCGTGATCTGGACGGATTCCACACCTGTACGCTGACCAGTCTGGCTCTGTTGGAGCCTGGTGAGGCGGTGGATTCCGACCGCATCAAGGCATCGGTTGGGCCGAATGTCATGGCGAGCGTGTATTACTTCTATGACGAAGTACAGGAACGCGGCATCGACCCGCCGCCGTTTCTGCGGCGCATCTGGAAACGCTATTGCGCACTCGTGGAAGACACGCCCCCAGAACGTCGGCATTGCCGCACGCATGAATTCCACTATACCAAATTGCATCCAGGTGAGGCCGAGCTGATCGATGAGCAACTGATCCGCGATACGTGCCTGGTCGGCACGGCGGAGGAGGTCATCGAGCGCGTGCGTGCGCTGGAGAAGGATGGGCTCCAGGAACTGATGTTCGCGACAGGCAATGCCGCGAAGTGGCGGCTGGCGGAGGATTTCGCCCGGCGGGTCATGTCTCGCGTTTGACTCTGCAGATAAGTTTTGACCGGTTGCGGCAGTGGTTCTCCATCCTGGCACTGCAGGACTCAGTTCCGGTCGTGAGGTGACTTCTCTTCGAACAGGTCTCTCTGCATGCACTCTGGCTCATCTGCTCGCAGGAAGCGATTTGCAGACATAGGGCATTCGGTCTTTTCCCAAGCTCGGGAGGCATCCTGCTGCTATCTGCCGAATTGGCAGTAAAGCGGAAGAGTGGCGAGCCGACTTTCCGGCATCGCATCAAGCACCCGCCCCGCACGCTTCGACAAAGCGGTTGGGCGCATCAACCGCCCTCTCGCTTTATTTGGTGGCGCCGCTCACCGGGGACCGCATCGGTGGTGCCCGGGAGGCGGAAACCGTCGCGCGGGATGTCCAGAATGCCGAGACGATCGCCAAGGATGCAGGCGTCGTTGAGAAGGGTTCAGGCTCCGTTGAAGCAGCGCGATCGGATGCATCCGCCGCAAGATCGCCGGACCCTGTCCGCGCGGGTGGCGCGGGGCGGTGCGGGCGGTCCCCACCATGGCACTGGATCGCCCCGACAGGCCGTATCCGACTGGGCTCGCCTATCGCAGTGACCTCCCGCAGCAGCTCGCCCCGCCGGACGGGTTCACGCCCAACGGCACACTGCATGGCACGCACAACCTGGATCACGCCACGGCGGCGCTCGAATTGCGACGGGCGCATGAGGTGCCGGTGCTTGAGAAGGGCAAGCCGGGCTATACGGTTACGCCGACTGACCCCGACGGCATCTGGGACATTTGCTACCAGCTGCATGACTCGGCCACCGGGAAAATCAGCAGGGGCGTCAAAACTGTCTATGATCCCGCGGTGCACAGCGACAAATCGATGCTGCAGACAGCGCAAAAGACGGGACAGAACACGTTTGGCCAATACAAAGCCGACCCCTCAAAGAAATCTTCGAGGTGAGCCAGGACGGGGTCAAATTCCGGGCCCATATCAACGTTGACCAGCAGACCGGCGTTCCCAACGTCTGCAATGTCCATCCCGTTAAGTAGTCATGTTATGAATGAAGAGTACTTCCACGAAGCATTCGGTGGGTTCTTTCCGGACTCGGACGAGCGTGCGGCAGCGAAGGTCGCACTGAACGTGCTTGCGATGGATGGCCGTATAGATGACCTTGTTGATCTCCTGACAAAAGGTGATCCGGTCGGTGCTCTGCCAGGCGACCGGGTGAGAGCTGGATCGGCGCGACGCCGGCAATATCGCAATCGGCCGTGCCGCCTGGCCTGTTGGCGCCAAGTATCGCGCTTGGGTAGATCCCAATGCCTATCACCTCGAGTGGCCGGAGCAATTTTACGGTAGGGCCGAATTTCGCCGGCTCGTACGCACGATTATCGACGCCTACCGCGCCCCTTATCCACAACAACAGCAAAGAGTGGGAAACGTGGCAGCTTTCCTATTAGCCGGCGCGGCGGAAGACCCTTCTTTCGCAAAGCGAGATGGTGAGACGCGCAAGCGTCAGGAGTGAGTGGGGCCATCGATGGACCGTCCGTGCGTGACGTCCGGCTCCTCACGAGCTACGGTGGTCCTCTTGTCCCGCGCGGCGGGAGGGGTGTCCGCAGACGGAGGAATACATGCTTTCGATGGCCGGGAAGGTCGCAATCGTCACCGGCGCCGGCTCCGTTGGTCCCGGCTGGGGCAACGGCAAGGCCATCGCAACGTTGCTCGCGCGGCAAGGGGCCTCCGTCTTCCTGATCGACATCGAGGAAGCCGCCGTGAACGAAACGCGCGGCATCATCACCGGCGAGGGCGGCATCTGTGCAATCCATCGCTGCGACATGATGAATTCCGCCGACGTTGCCGAAATGGTGCAGGCGTGCCTCGCGTGCTTCAGCCACATTGACGTGCTGGTCAACAACGTCGGCGGCTCGGCGCCTGGTGATCCGGTGTCCATGCCGGAGGAAGTCTGGGACCGTCAAATCGACTTCAACCTGAAGACCGCGTTCCTCGGATGCAAATACGTGTTGCCAGTGATGGTTGAGCAAGGAAAGGGCGCGATCGTCAATATCTCGTCGGTCGCCGGCATGCGCAATGACTTCGGTTCCGGCCGCGTCCATGTTGGATACAGCGCATCGAAGGCGGGCGTCATTCAGCTTTCGCGTTCTACGGCCGGCGCCTATGCAAAGAGGGGCATCCGCGTGAACACCGTCGTGCCAGGTCTTATGCATACACCGCTGGTGGAAACGCGATTGGCGAAAACCGTCGGCAACAACGACGTTTCCGCGTTGATCGAGGCGCGCAACAAAGCCGTTCCGATCGGCCGCATGGGCGACGCATGGGACGTGGCGCACGCCGTGCTGTTCCTGGCGTCCGACGAAGCGCGCTACATAACCGGCACCGAGATCATTGTCGACGGCGGTCTGACCGCTGCGATGCCGTAGCCAGCAAGGGGAGTGAGACTCATGGCCGAACGCTTGCCACCTATTCCAGTCGACCAGCTGACCGCCGAGCAAAAGAAGGTGCTGGATGACATTCAGTCGGGCCCACGCGGTGCCGGGGTGCGCGGTCCGTTCAACGCGCTGCTGCGCAGCCCGCAGCTGTGCGACTTGGTGCAACGCGTCGGTGCCTATGTGCGCTATGGCACGTCTCTGCCGCAGAGGCTGAACGAGCTGGCGATCTGCATGGCGGGCCGCAAATGGACCGCGCAGTATGAATTCTACGCGCACCGACGGCTGGGCATCCAGGCCGGATTGAAGCCGGAGATCCTCGACGCGGTCGCGGCCGGGCGCCGTCCCGACGGGATGGATGCCGATGAGGCCTCGGTCTACGATTTCGCCACCGAGCTTCTGTCACACGGCCAGGTGACCGATGCGCGCTATGACGCGGTAAGGACGAAGTTCGGCGAACGTGGCGTCATGGATCTGGTTGGCGCGCTCGGTTACTACAGCCTCGTGTCGATGGTGCTGAACGTGGCAGAGGTACCACTCCCACCCGGCGAGGCTGCGCCGCTCAAGCCGCTTTGAGCGTGTTGCTGGAACAGGCTGTTCTTGCAGTGCAAAATGATCTCGATCCGACGACTGAGGCCGAGTACAACGCCTGGTGACAGCGGGAGCACCTCCCGGAGCGCCTCGCCGTTCCGGGCATGCGCCGCGCACAACGTTATCGTGCGGCGGAAGGCTCACCCCGTTACGCCGCGCTATACGAGGCAGCGACGCTGCACATCCTGACGTCCGGCGCGTACCGTGCCAGCTCGCGAACCCGACCGAATGGACGCGGCGGGCGCTGCGTGGCGCCGGACTGATGCAACG
>JASHQG010000148.1 GCA_030037665.1 Acetobacteraceae bacterium | reverse complement strand
CGGCCAAGGCGCGGCTGGCAGATTTCGAGCAGGCGCTGCAGGCCAATCTCTACCACCAGGTGCTGGACACGTATGGTATCCGTATCGTCCAGACCGGCGTGGAACGCTTCAGCCTGCCGGCGGAAACGCTGGCGGCGACGGTGGCGCGCATGCGCGCGGAGCGCGAGACCGTTGCCGCGCAGCGCACCGCCGATGGGCTGCGAATCGCCGCCGCCATCCGCTCTGACGCGACCCGCGATGCGCGGATGCTGGCGGCGCGGGCAGCGGAGCAAGCCGCGGACATCACCGCCAAGGGCCGCGCCCGGGCGGCGCAGATCCATGCCGCTGCCTACGCACTCGACCCCCAGCTCTATACTCTGCTCCGCTCACTCGACACTTTGGACGCCACGATCGGCCCAAAGACCAGAGTGATTCTGCGCACCGATGCCGCACCGTTCCGCGCGCTGGTTGACGGGCCGCGGCAGGCCGATGCATCGGTCCAGGGAGTGCCGACCCAGGGTCTGCCAGCCCAAGGGGCGCCGACCGTGGCACCGGGGCCGAACGACCGGTTCAGCGACACGCGAATCGGCGGGGCCGGCGCCCCGCCACCGCGGTGAGCGCCGCGATGCCCCCCCGCGCGGGCTTCGGCATGGCAGAGGGCATCAGCCTTGGCTTCCGCATCGCCTTTGTCGCGACGGTCCTGCTGGCAGTCGGCTGGGCGGTCGGCAACCTGCGGCAGGTGCCTGCGGACAGCCGCGCGGTGGTGGAGCGGTTCGGCCAGATCGTGCGGGTGCGGGATGCCGGACTGATGCTCGCCTGGCCGATCCCGGTCGAGCGCATCACTCTGGTGCCAGCATGGGACCGCCAGATCGCGCTTAAGATGGTGGTCCCGACCAACAGCGGACCGTCCCAGGAGACGGATTTCGAGGTGCATCAGCCGGACGACCTGGTGTCGCTGCGCCGCCAGCCGGACGCCTGGAACGGCGAGTATTTCCTGACCGGTGACGACAGCGTCGTTCAGTTCGAGGCAACACTGTACTACCGCGTGACCGATCCGGCCGCCTACGTCCTGGAACGCGACCATGTAGAACAGGCTCTACAGCGGCTGTATCGCGCCAGCGCCGTGGCGATCGCCGCGGGGCACGATCTGGACGATTTCCTCGTGGCCCGGCCGGAAGAGGCGAACCTCTCAGCCGGCGCCGATGCCGCGAGCCGCCGCGAAGCTCTACGCGGCGAGATGGTCATGGCGATCAACCGGCGCCTCGCCGCGCTGCGCCAGTCCGGCGCCAGCCTCGGCGTGCAGGCAACCCGAATCGACATCGTCGCCCTGCTGCCGCCGCTGGCGAAACAGGCGTTCGACGACGTGCTGACCGCCGGGCAGATCGCCGACCAGACCGTGGCCGCGGCCCGCACCGACGCGGCCCACACCGTGCAGCAGGCGCAGCGCGCACATGACCGCACCTTGGCCGAGGCGGCCGCGACCGCCGAGGAGGACACCCGGCAGGCGGAGGCCGACACCGCGGACATCGACGACCTGCACGCCGAGCTGACGCCGGCCAACCGCGACAGTCTGCTGGAGCAGTACTATCGTGAACGGATCAGCGCCATTCTGCGCAAGATCGGCCACGTCACGACAGTCGACATGCGCGGTGGTCAACCGATTATCATTCCGGGACCCGGACAATGAGTGCGACCGCTGGCGCCGCTAGGTTCGATGAACCTGACGATTACACGCTGCCGGGGCCGGCAGGGAAATGGACGCTGGGACTGCGCCTGTTCCTGTCGATGGTGGCGGCCAGCCTGCTCTGCGTTGCGACGCTGTGGCGGGTGGCGTTCCCGGCGCAGGCGTACCTGGCCGAGCTGGTGGCGGGCGGCGCCGCGGCGATGGTCGCCATCCCGGTCCTGTCCGCCGGCTGGGCCAGTCTGCTGCGTCCCAGCCTGCACGGAATGACGGATATCCTCGTCGCGGTGGCACTCGTCGCCGCATGGGCGACCGGCGATCTGATGACCGCGGCGATCCTGCCCATCGTCATGATCATCGGGCATGTGGTTGAGGAGCGCAGCTTGCTCGGCTCGCAGGAAGCGATCCGCGCGATGAGCAAGCTGGTGTCGACGAAGACGCGCCGCATTGAGGCGGACGGCAGCATCGCGGACGTGCCCACCCGACTGATCGCACTCGGCGATCGTATCGAGCTGCGGGCCGGCGATCGCGTGCCGGTGGACGGCGTCGTACTGGACGGACGCTCCAGCCTCGATACGGCATCGCTTACCGGCGAATCCGTGCCGGCCGAGGTGCAACCAGGCGCGCCGGTGCTGGCTGGGTCAATCAATCTGGATGGTGGCCTGATCGTGCAGGTCAGCCGCGTCGGACAGGACACCACACTGGGAAAAATCATCGCCCTCATGGAAACGGCGGAACAAGCCAAGCCTCCGGTCACGCGGCTGCTGGAGCGCTATGCCGGTCCGTACATGACCCTGGTCCTGTTGGTTGCCGCCTGTGTGTGGCTCACAACGCAATCGTCGCAGGCGATGCTGGCGGTGCTGGTCGCATCCTGTCCGTGCGCGCTGGTACTCGCCGCTCCTGCGACAGCGATCGCGGCCATCGCGGTTGCCGCACGGCATGGCATTCTGATCAAAGGGTCCGGCTTCCTGGAGCACGCGGCGGAGGTGACGTCGTTGGTATTCGACAAGACGGGTACTGTGACTCGCGGCGAGCTATCGTTGGTCCGGGTGGAACTTAAAGGCGTGCCGTCGAACAGCCGAACGGCGGAGGTCGTGCGACTGGCCGCGGCGTTGGGGGCGACCAGCTCGCATCCGGTCAGCCGCAGCCTGGCCCGCCTGGCGCTGCCGGACGACGATGTCGCGCTGACCGATGTGCACGAATCGGGCGGCCTCGGCGTCACCGCTGTTGCAGGCGGCGAGACGGTCGCCCTCGGACGCACCCAGTTGTTCGCCCGCCTGGGTGTGCGGACCACGCTACCACCGGATCACGACGGTCCGATCGTCGGTGTCAGCCGCGGCACTGCTTTCCTGGGCTGGCTTCTGCTGGCCGACGAGCCGCGGCCGGAAGCGCCGGCGGCCTTGGCCGACCTGCGCGCGCTCGGTTTGCGCCGCCAGGTGTTGTTGACCGGCGACCGAGCCCGGGTCGCGCGCGACGTCGGCAAGGCGCTTGGGATCGCCGATATCTGCGCGGAGGCCCTGCCGGAGCAGAAAATGGAGCGCGTGCTGAAGGAGGTGGGAGATGGGTTCCTCCCACTGGTCGTCGGTGACGGGATCAACGACAGCCTCGCGCTGAAGGTCGGCGCGGTGGGCGTGGCGATGGGGGCGCAAGGCACTGACATCGCGCTCGCTTCGGCCGATATCGTGCTGATGACCAGCGACTTGCGGCGGTTGGGAACCTGCCTGCGGTTGAGCCGTCGCTGCCGGCGCACGATTCACACCAACGTGGCCATCGGGCTGGGCTGGACCATCATACTGGTCAGCCTGGCAGCGGGGGGCATGCTCGGCGCCGAGGGCGCCATCGTCGCTGCCGTGGTGCACAATCTGAGCACATTCATCGGCATGGCCAATGCCGGCCGCCTGCTGCGATTCGATGAGCCGTTGGGTGCCGCCCTGCCATGATGCGTCTGTTGTTGCTGTTGTGCGGTGCGCTGGTGGTGGTGATCATAGCGGAAATCTCCACCGGACAGCGCGCCGGCAGCGAGTTCGGCACTCCGGCCGCCATGGGACCGCCTGGTGCCTTGGCCAGGAGCGCAACGAGGCTGGCCGAGTCGGACCGGGTTCATTGGGTGACGGTCATTCTCGACCGGCCGCTGTTTTCTCCGGACCGCCGGCCGGCTCCCGGCACTCCAATCGCCGCGGCTGCGGCCGGGGTCCCGCGCCTGACCGGAATCATCATGACGCCGGACAGGGCCGTCGCAATCTTCCGCGACGATGAGGGCGTCAAGCCCCTGGTAGCCCGCCCGGGTGACACGGTAGGCGGATGGGTGATCACCACCATCGCCGCGGACGGGGTCAGCCTGCGCAAAGTCGACGCCCGGATAACCGTGCGGCCGGAATTCGACGCCGGTAGCGCGACCCCCGGAGGGGCCCCGGTGCAGCAGGAGATCTCCCGCTGGATTGCCCCGGCGCCCACCGGCTTGCTGCGCGCGCGCTGGTCGAACCCGCAACTGCAGCCCTGACCCAAACCGGAACCGACTGATCTTGCCGAGATTGGCTCTCCTTCGCCGCGCGGTCTTGGGCCTTGGCGGTGCGCTGTTGGCGGGGCCGCCCGACTGCGCGGACGGTGCCGCCAATTCGGCGATGGCGTTGCCGCAGCCTGGGGACTTGCTGGTGGCCGAGACTTCGGGGCAGTCGCCGCCGCCGCGGCCGTTGCGCCCCCACGACCTGCCGTCCGGTGGTCCGCCGGTCCTGGCGTGGCCCATGGATGAAGCGACAGGAACGGTACGGCGTGGCTCACGCTTCAATCAGGTGCTGCTGGTACGGCTGAGCGTTGCTCGGCTCAGCGCTGCCGAGCGAGATTTCGCAAGCCGGGGCGTCGTCGCATTTTCCGCCATCTGCACGCATGCCGGCTGCGTGGTGTCAGGCTGGCGCGCGTCGGATGAATCCTTCCTCTGCCCTTGCCACGGCTCGACGTATGATCCGGGTGCCGGCGCGCGGGTCGTCGGCGGCCCAGCGCCACGGCCGCTACCGGCGCTGCCACTATGCCCCACGCGGGACGCATTGACGGTAGCCGCCGGGTTCACCGCGTGGATCGGCGGTAGCACCGGCCGGACGGATTAAAGGGGACACCCCCGAGCCATGCGGGAACCCCGCAGTGACGCTCTGCCATCCATCACCGCACCGCTCACCTCGCATCAACGTGGCCGGGCCGGCCGCTTCCAACCCGGCGTATCCATCCAGCGTCTTCGTTCTGGATCTGAGGTTGTGACCGCCATCGCGGCGTTTCTCATCCTCGCTCCGCGACAGCCGAACTCCCCACAAGAGCAGAGGCGTCAGCGCAGCGCCGCCGCCGCGGACCGCACCGTCGCGGGCCTGTCGCGATAGACGTAGTCGATGTCAGAACCTGCGGCATCCTGCTCGGCAAGCGCCAGCATGCGCGCATGGTGGGGCGAGAGTTCGCACGACGGATCCGCAGCGGAGGCATTGCCCGTGATCGCCAGCGCCTGGCAACGGCAGCCACCGAAATCCACCTCACGCAGTGCGCAGGACCGGCACGGTTCCTCCATCCAATCGGTTCCGCGGAAGGCACGGAACGCCGGTGATTCCACCCAGATCTTTGCCAGCGGGTGGTCGCGTACCGACCAGAACGTCAGACCAGGAATTGTCTCGGCGGCGTGGCATGGCAGCACGCGGCCTGATGGCGTCACGTTCAGGGACCGGCGGCCCCAACCACCGACGCATGCCTTGGGCCGGCGTGCGTAATAGTCCGGCACCACAAGATCAATTACCAGGCGGCCGTGGTAGCGCGAGCGTGCACGCTCTGCATCCTGCATCGCCTGGTCCACCTGGGCGCGCGTCGGCATGAGCGCCTGACGGTTGCGGAGCGCCCAACCGTAATATTGCGCGTGGGCAATTTCGACACGGCCGGCACCGAGCGAGGCTGCCAGCTCCACCATCGCCGCAACGCGGCTGATGTTGGCACGATGGATCACAGCATTGATCGTCAACGCGAAACCGAGTTCGGTGACGAGGCGCGCAATCTCCAGCTTGTGGGCATGGCCACCGCGGTAGCCGCCAATGTGATCGGCGCTATCGGCATCGACATCCTGCAGCGAGAGCTGAACATGATCCAATCCGCATTGCTTCAGCATCGCGAGACGCCGCCGATCGAGGCCGATCGATGACGTGATCAAATTCGTGTAAAGGCCGCTTGCGTTCGCCGCGCTGACGATCTCCGCGAGGTCGCGCCGGGATGCCGGCTCGCCGCCGGAGAGATGCACCTGCAGCACGCCCATCGCCGCGGCCTCGGAAAACACGCGGGCCCAGGTGGCCGTGTCGAGTTCATCGCCACGGTCATCCAACATGAGCGGATTGGAGCAATAAGGACAGGCGAGAGGACACCGGTGGGTCAGCTCGGCGAGCACGCCGAGCGGTGCGACGAGGTCGGACGGAAGGCTCATCCGGTCAACATCCGCTTGCCCACGAGCTCGGCCAACAGGTCCGTGACGTCGGCCGCGATGTCAGCGCGATCCGCGTTATAGACCGCGGCAAGCTCATCAATGATCTGCGGAACTGTCCGGCTGCCGTCGCAACGGCGCAGGATTTCGCTCGCTGGCCCTTCCGTCTCGAGCACCCGTTCGGGTGCCAAGAGGACCCAGGCGTCACGGGTCTTGTCGAAGTGCAGTCGAACACCGGGCGCGAGCCGCGGACGGTCCGGCAGCTGCGATGATGCGCCGTCACTCATGATCGATACCTGCCATCCACACGACGGTGCCCCGGCCCGGGGCGCCGTCGCGTGATATGGCCTGCGGGCCGGCGCAGGTACTACCGAACGCCGGCAATGTCGGTCACACAGACCTGTGACCGACCTGACAGACTACAGCGTTCCGGCGAAATAGCCGTTGATTTCCATGCCGATGCAGATTTCACGCAGTTTCGGGCGGGTCCAGGCCATCTGTGTCTCCTCACGTGTATCGTTCTGTAGGGACGCTTCAGCCGGCAAGCCGGCACCAAGTCTTTAGCAGAACCGGCCCGGGTCGTCCACCAACTCCCGAACATTGCCGATCGCCCGATTGTTGACCGCATCTGACACCGCCGATAGGGTCCGCGCACGATCACAGTGCTGATGAAACCTTTCACTGCATTCGGTCACTTCGGACATGTCCCGGGGGTGCGAGGGCCGCGCCGCGGCAATTCGTGCGCGGACGCCGCTTGCGCAGCAACGCATGCCCGGCGCGGACCCGCGAGGTTCATCAGGCGATGATACGGGTTTGCGTCATCGGTGCGGCAGCCGGGGGCGGCTTCCCGCAATGGAATTCGAATGCCACCGCGTGCCGGCGCGCCCGCACCGGGGACCCCCTGGCCAGACCCCGCACGCAGGCTTCGATCGCCGCCACCGCCGACAGCAATCACTGGTATCTGTTTAATGCCTCCCCGGACCTGCGCCAGCAGATCGAGGCCAATGCCTGCCTACACCCGAGGGACGGACTGCGGTCTTCCCCTATCTCGGGCGTTGTGCTGACCGGCGGCGACGTCGATGCGATCGCCGGCCTCTTAACGCTGCGTGAACGGCACGCGTTCGGCCTCTATGCCACCGCCGAGATCCACAACATCCTCGATGCGAACCCGATCTTCGAAGTGCTGGCACGCGACATTGTCGCGCGGCATCGTGTCGGGTTGGAGACGCCTTTCGCGCTGTCCTTGCCGGATGGCCGAGCGAGTGGCCTCGCGGTGACGCTGTTCGCCGTCCCCGGAAAAGTGCCGTTGTACCTGGAAGGAACGGCTGAACCGCCGCCGATTGTCGAGAGCCCGGCAACCGTCGGTGCGGCGATCACCGATGGACGGCGCCAGGTCATGTTCGTGCCCGGTTGCGCCCAGATGACTGATGCGCTCGCCCGCCGCCTCAATGGCGCAGACGCGGTATTGTTCGACGGAACGCTCTGGACGGACGATGAAATGCTCCGTGCCGGCACAGGCAGCAAGACCGGGCGTCGCATGGGACACATGAGCGTCAGCGGGCCGGGCGGCACGCTGGCCGCGTTCGCCGGGATCGACGCACGCCGCAAAGTCCTGCTCCACATCAACAATTCCAACCCGATCCTGTTGAACGACTCGCCGCAATACGCAGAGGTCACCGCCGCGGGTTGGGAAGTCGCCTACGATGGACTGGAGATCGAATCATGAGCGATCGCGTGCTGTCCCCGCAGGAACTCGAAGCAGTACTGCGACAGATCGGCGAGGAGCGCTATCACTCGCTACATCCGTTCCACAAGCTGATGTACCAGGGCAAACTGAGCCGCGGGCAGCTGCAGGCCTGGGCGCTCAATCGCTATTATTATCAGTGTCGCATTCCGATCAAGGATGCGACGCTGATCGCACGCCTGCCCACGCCGGAACTGCGCCGGGCATGGCGCAAACGCCTGCATGATCACGACGGCGACGCACCGGACACCGGCGGTATTGCGCGCTGGCTGAAGCTGACCGACGGGTTGGGCCTCGACCGCGACTACGTCATCTCCACGGCCGGTCTGCTGCCGATCACGCGTTTCGCAGTCGATGCCTATGTCGATATCGTGCGCGACCGCTCCATCCTGGAAGGCATCGCGTCCTGCCTGACCGAACTGTTCTCACCGACCATCATCGCCGAACGCGTGGGCGGCATGCTGGCGAACTACGATTTCATCACCGCGGACACGCTCGGTTATTTCACCCCGCGCCTCGATCAGGCACCGCAGGACGCCGAGTTCGCGCTCGCTTACGTGAAGGAACATGCGCGCACGCCGGAGCAACAGGCAGCGGTGCAGGCCGTGCTGCGTACGAAATGCGACATCCTGTGGGCCATGCTGGACGCGCTGCATCATGCCTATGTGGTTCCAGGCCTCATTCCACCAGGCGCATTCGTGCCCACAGCTGCCTAAGCGGATGCCGCGCTCGGGCTTCGCGAGCGGGCCGGTGGCGTCACGCATGCTTATTGGGATCTCGGTCTGCTGCACGATTGACCAATGCACGATTGACCAACGCCAAACCGGGCGTCGGGCTTTCCTCGATCAATCCGCAATCGCGATATCGTGACGCAAGCATGTGCCACGAGCCGAGCCTTGGATCTTCCCCTCGGTGCAATCACGGAGAGAATGACCGCGCAAATCAACCAATAACATGGAGGCGCGTCCCGAGCCATGACAATACGTGACTGGTTGAAGAGCGGAGCCGCTCTGTTTCCATCAACGGCCATGGGCGTGGTCATGGCAATCGGCCTCGGCACGAGCGCGCACGCGCAGTCGCAGGCGAGCCTCACGCCCACACCCGAGGAATTCGCCAATGCCGCCGCCGATCCGGCCAACTGGATGCTGCCGGCGAAGAGCTACTCGGGAAACCACTACACGACCGCAACCCAGATCAATCCGGACAATGTCAGGGAACTGCGGCCAGCATGGAAATTCGTCGCCGATGACACCGGTCCCATGGAAGTGTCACCGATCGTCTACAACGGCACCATGTACATCACCACGGCGCACGACCACATCTATGCGCTCGACGCCGCCACCGGCAAACTGAAATGGTCATTCAACGATAGTCCGCATGTCATCGCGTTCGCCGCCAATCGCGGCATCGCGCTCCTGGATGGCAAGGTCTACATCGGGACGCTGGACGGCCACCTGATCGCGCTCGATGCGGAGACCGGCAAGAAGGTCTGGGACAAGGTGACGGTGGATGATACCGCCAATTCGTTCTACACGATGGCGCCGGTGCCGTATCACGACCCGCACACCAATCGCGACATGCTGCTGATTGGCGTCTCAAACGGCGACTGGGGCGGCAACGGCAACATCTCGGCCTACGATCCGAAGACTGGCGACGTGATCTGGCGCTGGGACACGATACCGGGTCCCGGCCAGCCGGGACATGACACGTGGAGCGGCGATTCCTGGAAGCGCGGCGGCGCGTCGACGTGGAACGGCGTGACGATCGATCCCGCCACCTCCACGATGTATCTCGACCTCGGCAATCCGAGTCCGGACTTTCTCGGAACGGTGCGCCAGGGCGCAAATCTCTATTCGGACTCGATGGTGGCGCTGGACATCTCCGGGGACAAGCCGACGCTGAAATGGTACCACCAGTTCATCCCGCACGACACGCATGACTGGGATCCGGCGTTCCAGCCCGTGCTGTTCACCGGAAACGTGAATGGCAGCAGTCGCAAACTCGTCGCGGCCGGCGACAAGGCAGGCAATTTCTGGATCCTCGATGCCGCGACCGGGCAGCTCGTGGACCACACTGTCACCAGCTTCCAGAAGGGCGTCCACGAGGCGCCAAGCCTTGCGGGCAACATCGCCTGCCCCAATACGCTCGGTGGCATCGAGTACCAGGGCGGTGCGTTCGACCCGGCGACGAACGATTTCTATGTGCCGAGCCAGAACGAGTGCGGCCAATGGAAAGCGACCAAGGACGCGGTCTATGTTGCCGGAGAGTTCTACATAGGCGGCACCTTCCCCAAGCTCGTCGGCCCCAACACGGGACAGATGAATGCGGTCAACGTCGACACCGGCGTATTCGACTGGCGCCACCACTTCGATCTGCCGAACTATGGCGGTGCGCTGGCGACCGCATCCGGTCTCGTTTTCTCGGGCAACCTCGGCGGCACCGAGAACGCGTTCGACGCCAAGACCGGTCGAATCCTGTGGAGCTATGACACCGGCGCCTACATCCAGGCCCCGACCGAGGCGTACGAAGCGAACGGCAAGGAGTACGTCGTCGTCGCATCCGGCGAGGCGGGCAATGCGAAAATCCCTGAACTGCCCAATCCGCCCGAGATGAAGAACTTCGTCACCGTCTTCGCGGTGAAATAAGTCGACCGTATGCGCCGTTTCTCACTGAGACTCCAATGGCCGGTCCGCTTCGGCGGGCCGGCTCAGCTTCTGCTGGCCGGTTGCCTCACCTTCCTGGTCGCACCATCGCCGCGCGCGGCGACAACCGATGATCATGAGCAGGCGGTTGGCGCACTGACGGACGTCAAAGCCGCGATCACCGAGCTGGTGGCGGCCGACGCCAGCTATGCCGTTGGGCCGCAGGCCTATCATCGCGCCGCGCAGCGGGCGATCAACGCGCTCGCCGGCGCCGGCGGCGACGGGTATCGCGCTGATGCAGGCACCCCGGGTGATCCGCCCGGCGCAATCGGCCACATCGACCGACTGCTGGACCGCTCGACAACGCCGGTCTGGCTCGCGCCTTTGCACAGCGCCGAAGCGAATGTCCGCGCCGCCATCAGCTATTTGGACGATGCGCGCAAAGCGCACGAGTTCATGGACTACGCCGAGGCCACGTCCCGCGCGTTGACCTACCTCGAGGTCGCACGCGGCCGCCCGACCGAGACCGGCGTGTTGGGCGGCCTGGAGGGGGCGCTGGCTAACACCGTGCTCGGTGTGCCGGCCGGCGCGCAGCAGCAGGACGCCTGCAGGCCCCCGTCCGTCGCACCCGCTTATGGCGTGCACGGCGGCTCCGTCGCCTGGGTGACGGTGCCGGCAAGCGGTGGGACGCATGCGCTCGCCGAAGATCCGGGCGCCACGAACGTGTCGCTGAAAGGCGACATAATCGTCCTCGAGACCGCAGCGGCGCCGATCGTGGCGACGGACTGCGCCAAGCACACGGGCGCGGCTTCGCGACCCGCCACGCCAGCCTCGTCGGTCACGCGCGTGTCGCTGCCGGCGTCGCCTGCGCTCTATACCAAGGCGCAGGCAGAGCATGGTAAGCAGATCTTTGCGACCAAATGCGTTGCCTGCCACGGCGTCGATCTGCAAGGCACGGCAGCGCCGTCGGTTGCCGGCAACGATTTCCTCAACACGGCGCAGCACAATGGCTGGACGCTCTCAATCATCCGCTACATCGTGTCCGAGCTGATGCCGCGCAACGCGCCGGCTTCGCTGTCACCGCAGGACGGCGCGAGCGTGATGGCGTATCTGCTTGCCTCCGATTGCTATCCGCCGGGCGGCACACCGTTCCCCGCGTCCGATCAGCCAGCATTTGCAAAGATCAAGCTGGGGCCAGTGCCGGGCAAGCACGCCGGGGCGAATGCAAAGGGGGTCTGTCCGGTAGATTGAAGGCAACCGCCCAGCGGCTAAGGCCGGCGGTTTGGGCGGCGGCTCGAGGCAGATGACGCTCGGTTCTCCCCGTTGCACAAGCTCGGGGGATCGCGTTCGGCGAGTGGGATCACTCCAGCAGGTTGGACGCAGTGCCAGCCAGCGCGAACAGCCGGTGCTCGATCTCGTCCGGGACGTAGCAGGCATAAGAGATCATACTGTTGCGATCCGCGAAGACCTGCGTGTCCCAGTGGATCTGTTCGCCCAGCTTCTGTACTTTCTGCGGGTCAGGCTCCGCCGCATCCTGCGCATTGTGCAGAGCGGTGATCTCGCCGCGGATGTCGGCCGCGTAACTCTTCTGCCGCTCGCCGAAGCGGTCCAGCCCCTGGATCACGGCAAAACGCTCCTGATCCAGGAGCGAAAACAGTCCGCCGACCAGGGCCAGAAGCGCGTCCTTTTTGTCCTCGCCGGCCGCCTTGGCGAATTCCGTGATCTCCGCCTGCGCCTCAGCGACTGGCACGCGGCGCTGGGCAATCCGCCGGGCAAGCGCCGCCGCTTTGGGATTCTGCTGCCAGTCATCGAGGTATTTGCCGAGCGGCGGGCCGCCCCACATCGTGGCCAGCGACATGTGGTCGATCTTGATTTGCTGACAGGGCCAGTTGGAATCGAGCGGCGGCGCGTTCTCAGGCGGCGCATTCTGTGGCGGCGGGCCGGCCGCGGTGAGCAACGCGACCAGCCCGATACCAGTGGCCAGCCGACAACGCCAACAGGTGTGCGCTCTCACGCCGCGGCCCCCGGCCGCCGCGCCATCACGCCACGTGCCGGGTCGTAGGCCAGGATCGCTGCGGCCGTGAACAGGATCGTGCAGCCGATGACCACGGCGAGCGAAAGCGGCTCGAGCGTCGCATAGAGACAAAACCGGTTCAGCTCCACCGCGTAGGTGAACGGATTGAGCAGGCAGACGTCGTAGAGCAGCGGGCTGGACTGCTGCACCTGCCACAGCGGATACAGCGCGGAGGAGGCGAAAAACATCGGAAAAATCACGAAGTTCATCACGCCGGCAAAGTTCTCAAGCTGGCGCACCATCGACGAGAGCACCATGCCCATCGCGCCCAGCATAAACCCTCCGAGCATCAGTGCCGGCAGCACGCTGATCCAACCAATAGAGGGAACGTCGACGCCCCAGAGCCACGCCAGGAACAGGAATGCATAGCATTGTAGAATGGAAATCACGGTACTGGCCGTCAGCCGCGACAGGAGCAGGAACCAGCGCGGGAACGGACTGACCAGCAGCACGCGCATGCTGCCCATCTCCCGGTCGTACACCATCGAGAGCGACGACTGCATGCCGTAAAAGAACTGCACCATCGCCAAAAGGCCAGGCACGACGTAGGTGCTGTAGAGAATGTAGGTGTGATAGGGCGGCATGATCGAAACGCCCAAAACCTCGCGCCAGCCAGCCGCGAAGATCACCAGCCAGACCAGCGGGCGAACCAGCGCGGAGATCAGCCGGCCGCGTTGATGGAGGAAGCGCAGCGCCTCGCGCCACATGACGCCGCGCAGGCAGATCAGATAGCCACCCAACGTCAGGCGACGCGCGGTGCCGAATGCCCCCTCGGTGACGGCTATGCTCATGCGCCATCCTCCTCACCAACGGGCGCCGGCCGCGCGCCGGTCAGTACGCGAAACGCCGAACGCAGGTCCGCGGTGTTGGTTGACGAAATGATCTGCGACATTTCGCCGGCAGCCATCACCTTGCCCTGATGCAGCACCACGACGTGGTCGCCGGCCTCGATCTCGTCCAGGAGATGCGTCGCCCACAGCACAGCAACACCGCGATCGCGCGACAGGCCACGCACATGCTCGACGATCGCAGCCTTGGAGGCGACGTCCAGGCCGACCGTCGGTTCATCCAGCACCAGCACGCTCGGTTCGTGCATCAGCGCGCGGGCGATCTCGATGCGGCGCATCTGGCCACCGGACAGGCGGCGGGCCTTGTCCCGCGCCCGGTCAGCCAGGCCGACCTCGTCCAGGACCGCATCGGCGCGGGCGTGCGCGCGTCGGTGGCGCATGCCATGCAGCGCACCGTGATACAGCAGGTTCTCGCGCACGCTGATATCGAGATCGAGCGTACGCGCCTGAAAGACGACACCGAGCTCGGCGAGCGCCGCGCTGGGACGGCGCGACACGTCGAAGCCCTGCACTTTGATGCGGCCGTGGCGGGTGTCGAACAACCGGGTGATCAACGAGAACAGCGTGGTCTTCCCGGCGCCGTTCAGACCGAGCAGGGCGGCAAAACCTGCGCGTGGCACGCTGAGACTGACGTCGATCAGTGCGCGGCGCTCGCCGTAGGAATGGCTGA
>JASHQG010000147.1 GCA_030037665.1 Acetobacteraceae bacterium | reverse complement strand
AGCCAACGCACCTTGTCGCCAATATCGACATTGTTGACGATCTCACCCGGCTCCAGAGCGAGGTCGCAGACCTGGAGCGGCGCGCAGACCACGGTGGGGAGGGTCGCACCGTAAAGGTACCGCACGACGCCGTCGGCGCCGCGTTGGGGCATCTCCGGCCGATTCTTCCAGCGTCGCGCCAGTGCCACCGCGCGCCGTTCCTGCGCGTTCAACGGCGCCGATGGCGAAAGCAGATCGACCGGTGGCGGTGCGGCATGCGGTGTTGAGGTCGTGGCGACCTTCCCGGCGCGCGTTGAGCCATCACCAACCGACGAAGAAGCGACGGATTCGTGCGCCGCAGCCGTGGCGTCTACGCGGGTTATGGCTGGAACTTGCGTTTGCTCCGCCTGACAGACCATGGGCAGTACCGCCGCGAGCGCGGCCCAGATCGTCATTTTCATAGTGATGCCTCCCGCATTTACTGCCGATGTTCCCAAGCGAACGAATCGACGTACAACCCGACCGGGTTGGCCAGGATCGTCGTGTCGTCGGTGGGCGGGCTGATGCTGATAGTGATCGTTGCCTGCCATTGGGTTGGCGGATCCGCCATGCCGTCGCGGCCGCGCTTGTCTTCGCGCCATTCGACCCGCCAGGTGTTTCCGGCGATCGGCAGGACGGACTCCACCGAGACACCGATGATTTCGGTTTGTGCCTGCTTGAACGGGTCGCGATGGGAGAACCAATCGTTGAGCTGCTGGAGCGCCGCAGCGTTGCGATTGACCATGGTGTACGCCTCTTTCACCACCGCGCGCTCGGCAGCAACGTCGATGTAGACGGTCCGCACATCCGAGATCCAACGGGCCAGCCCAGCCCGGATCAGGCGTGGATCGGCGGGTGCTGCAACGGTCGCCCGGCTGATCGCCAGTGCGTCCCCGAGTTTGTCGGTCGCTACGACATAGGGCACCACGCGGTTCTGCGCGCCGATCCAGACAACACCGGCAACGGCGACGAACGCGACCGCGAGGGAGGCAACGGCGGTCAGGCGCCAGGCGTGGGCCTGGGCAATATAACTACCGTAACGCTCGTTCCACTCTCTTCTGGCGGCCATGTAGACGGCCGAATGTGGACTATCGGGACCAAGCGCAGGCTGACCGGGCGGCCGTTTCATGATGTTTCCAGAGCGCTAGCTGATGTTGTTGCCGCGGCCGCCACGCGAGACCGGCTTCGGATTTTCGAGATCGTCGCGAAGCGACTGACGGCGAGCCGCCAGGTCAGCGTTCATGCGCCATGTCGCAATGCCGTGCCGCGCACCCGGATTGCCACCGAGACGGCGCCCGACATCGGCCAACGGCGCGCCGACAAGATTCTTGGCCGTGTAGCCGGTCAGGGCTGCAGCCCGCGCGATGCGCGACTGTGGTGCGGCGCCTTGGGCATCCTTTTGGTCAAGCTGGGCAGAGGCGGCTCGATAGGCGTTGCCCGCCATTGCGCCGCTTCCGGCCATCCCGAGAGCGAATGCCGTCGTTGCCCCGCCCACTGCCGCGGCTGCGCCCGTCAGCGCAGAGCCATGCGCCATCGAGGAGCCATTGACCATCCGCTGCATGGTCTCAGGCATCACCTTGACCAGTGCAAGCATCACGATCGAGCAGCCCACCAAGATGCAGAGAGATGCTGCGGTCATATCCTGGAAGGTCGCGGCCCAGCTGGTGATGAGGCCATCACCAATGCTGACGAGCAATTGGAGCACGAAGAGCCGGGCTCCGACGGAAAGCGTGTAGCGGATGGTGCTGATGGCGA
The DNA here is from genome assembly GCA_030037665.1 of Acetobacteraceae bacterium. Taxonomy (GTDB): domain Bacteria; phylum Pseudomonadota; class Alphaproteobacteria; order Acetobacterales; family Acetobacteraceae; genus JASHVB01. The sequence continues at coordinate 2,992 of JASHQG010000147.1, read as the reverse complement.
AGTCCTTGGTCCAACTGGATCCGCCGAACGCCATGAAAATGACGCCCATCGAGATGATCAGATAACTCTCAACCAGGGCGAGCACCATGAAGGCGGCAATGAGCGCGAAGCAGACCTCGACCACCAAACCCGAGATGATCAATCCGGCCGAGGCGCCGGGATCCCACAGCGAAACATGCGACATGACCTTCTGCGCGAGCTCTGCACCTGACGCAAACACATCGCTTGGCGCTATGCCACCACCGCCCGCGTTGCCTGCAGCCTGCCGGAAGCTGGTCACGATCGCCTGCCCCCAGGTCACTGAATTCTCCAGTAACGCCAGGAAGAAGCCCAGGAAGAAGATTTGATTGACGATTTCTGCCAGCCATTCGCTCATGTCCGCACCGCGGAAGGCGAGGCGGATTCCGGCCCACGCCAGTTCGATTGTTGCCAAAATTGCGAACGTGCTGAGCGCGAAGGATCGGAGCGTGGTTTCCCAGCCAGCCGATCGCTGCTGGAACTCCGTCACGATCTGGTCAAGCGTGGCAGCGGTCTGCGCATTTGCCGGTAGAGATTTCGCGATCACCAGGACGAGCGCGATCCCGGCGCAGACCCAAACCCGGCGCATCAAAATTGCTTTCCGTGATCGGGTTGAACGGTGATACCAGTGGGCAAGGCCGACGATCCGCTCGGCCCGATGTTTGTGATTGAAGGAGCACGACAGCGCACACTGACCGCCATCTCAATGACGATACAGGTCACGCTGCCCGCTACCACCATGGCAGCGGCGAACATGCTGAGCGCAACGCCCGTCTTCAGTCTAAGCACGGGTCTCGCCTCAGTATTCAGGGTAGCCGGAAGTCTGGATCGACTGCGGCGTGCTGAAGTGCAGCATCGCCGCGTCCGCCGCGGCACGTCGGTCGGCATCGACAGCGATCCCTGTCGCCTGCATCTGTGCCGTCGCACTGAGCGTCGCCTGGATTTCCTGGAGTTGGACCGCGTTCGCATGTGCCAGCTCGTTGCCGGCCTGAATGGCCTGCATCTGCCCTTGTGCACTTTGCGCATGCGACTCCAGCGTGGTGAGCAAGCCGGCGTTGCCCATCTGCTGGTTCTGCTGAAGGCCGAGTGTTCGACCGAGCGTGCTGATGTTGTTGCCGATCGTTTGCTGCCAGCTCGTGAACTGGTTGGCGATGTTGCCGAGACTGGCGGTTTCATTCGCGTAGCCGGACGCCGATTGGAGGCGGGTTACGATCGAACTCGCGTTGCCGGACAGGAGCGACGCCGCATTGGAGAGGTTCCGCACCTGCATGATGTCGCTCTGCACGTTTCCCCAAATCTGCTGCGGCAGCGCCACGGTGTTGGTCACCATGTTCGCGTATTGCCGAAGCTGGGTCGCATACTGCTGAAGCTGCGTTTCGAGCTGCTGAGCCTGCTTGGCGAAGGCGAGCAGCTGTGTTTCCGTCGTGGAACAGTTGACGCAGGTGACGGCCCACTGCGCGCGGGCGGGGTGAGACGTGGCTGCGGCCGCGGCTGCGACCAGGGTCGCGCTGCAAAGAACGGCAAGGTGGTGCACGCGGCCGGTCCGGTTACTGCAATGATCCATGATCCACTCCCTGTTCGGCGAGCCAGACGAATGGCCACGCCGCGCCATCACGTGATGCGAGGCTGCGCAAATGGGTGATCTGTTCCTTTGAACTGACGCCGGCGAACGCGAGCGTGACCGGACCGAGGCCCAGGTCGAACAGGCGGCGCCCTTCCGGCGAGACGAGATAGTAGTGCCGCTTCTTGGTCGCCGACCGGATGATCTCGATCTGCGTCTCGTTGAGGCCCATTGCCTCGTAGAGATCGCGTGGACCCGGATGTTCTGCCGAGCCTGCCGTTGTCGCCTCTTCGTTTGGCAGGAAAATCTTGGTCGGGCAGGACTCGATCAGGACGTCCAGGATGCCGGACCGCGCCGCATCAGAGAGGCTTTGCGTGGCCAGTACCACGGCACAGTTAGCCTTGCGCAGGACTTTCAGCCATTCGCGGATTTTCGCCCGGAACACGGGATGGCCGAGCATGACCCAGGCTTCGTCGAGCAGCAGGTAGGCCGGCTGGCCGCGCAACGAACGCTCAAAACGACGAAACAGGTAGAGCAAAGCCGGGATCAGGTTCCGCTCACCCATCCCCATCAGATCCTCGATTTCAAAGACGACGAAGTGGCCGTCCGCCACCCCGTCGTGCTCGGCATCGAGGAGCCGGCCGAGCGTGCCTTCCAGGGTGTAGTGGCGCAGCGCCGATCGTACGGTCTCGTTCTGCACCTGCGCGACGAAGTGCGTCAGAGTGCGCTCACTGGCCGGGTCGCCCAGCAGCGTGATGGCGCGGTGAATGGCCTCCCGCTCCGCCGGCGCGGGCGGCCGGCCGGTCTGCAGTTCAAAACAGGTTGCAATCCAGTCCTCCGCCCACGCCGCGTCGGCGTCGCCGTCGAGCACCGCGAGCGGACAGAAGGAGGGGCCAGCACGATCGCCGGCCACGTCATAGTGACGACCGCCACAGGCGCTCACTGTGGCCCACATGCTGCCGCCCTTGTCGAAGGCGCAGATCGTCACATCCGGGTAGCGCAGTGCCTGGAGTGCGACGGTGCAGAGGAGAGTGGATTTGCCCGCGCCGGTCGGGCCGAAAATCAGGGTGTGCCCAACATCGTCCACGTGCAGGTTCACCCGAAGCGGCGTTGCGCCGGTGGTGGCAGCGTGCAGCAGCGGCGGAGACCCTGGTGGATAGAATGGGCAGGGGTTCTCTTCCCGACCCGTCCAGACGCTGGCGAGCGGCAGGAGGTCGGCAAGATTTCCGGTGTGAACCAGCGGCCGGCGAACGTTCGCGACAGTGTGGCCCGGCAGCGAGCCAAGCCAGGCTTCCATGGTGTTCACCGTCTCGCTCCGCGCCGTGAAACCTTCGCGCTGGATTTCGCGGACCACCAGGCGTGCGTTTTCGTTGAGCGTCTCGCGATCAGCATCCATGAGGACGATGACCGGCG